>NZ_JBJDRF010000026.1:0-69824 GCF_044987305.1 Novosphingobium sp. ZW T3_23 | reverse complement strand
GCGCCGCGCCTTTCGGCTACTCCTCCGATCGTGAGCGACTCTCTTCTCGTCCCGGATACCGAACATCGCAGCCTCGTCTCGCTGCTGCCGTCCAGCCTGCGCCCTTACGCCCTGCTTGCGCGTTTCGATCGCCCGATCGGCTGGTGGCTGCTGTTCTGGCCTTGCGTATGGGGCGTGCTGCTGGCGGGCGGCGAATCGCGATGGGGGCTGATCCTGTGGCTGCTGCTGGGCTCCATCGCCATGCGCGGCGCGGGCTGTGTGCTCAACGACATCGTCGATGCCGATCTCGACCGCAAAGTGGCACGCACGGCTTCCCGGCCGGTGGCCAGCGGGCAGGTCAGCGCAAAGGCGGCCTGGGTCTGGTTGCTGGCGCTCTGCGCGATCGGGCTGGTCGTCCTGCTCCAGTTGCGGTGGCAGGCGCAGTTGACGGCATTGGGCAGCGTGGCGCTGGTCGCTGCCTATCCTTTCATGAAGCGGATCACTTGGTGGCCGCAGGCCTGGCTGGGCATGGTCTTCACCTGGGGCGCCCTGGTCGGCTGGGTCGAGATTCGCGGAGACCAGCTTGCCGTCATGGCCGCGCTCTACGCGGGATCGATCTTCTGGTGCATCGGTTACGATACGATCTACGCGCTTCAGGATCGGGAGGATGACGCCGTCGTCGGCATCCGCTCCTCCGCCTTGCGCCTGGGCAGCCATGTTCGCGGCGGCGTCGCCGGCTTCTACGCGCTGGCGCTGGCCTTCTGGGCATTGGCGTTCTGGACCCTGCGGCAGGATTGGGTTGCGCTGGTAGGGCTGGTCCCGGTGGCGCTGCATCTCGGCTTCCAGGTCTTTACGCTCGACACCGAAAACGGCGAGAACGCACTCGCCCGCTTCCGGTCGAACCGGGATCTGGGGCTGGTGATGGCACTGGCATGCTGGGTTGTGGGCAACGCCGGAATCCTGTGATTCCGGCGCTTTCATGCGTCAGTCGTAGCTGACCATTTCGAATTCGATCCCGTCCCAATCGAAGAAGTAGAACCGCCGCCCGGGGTCGTAGTCGGCGTGGTTGAACGGCTCGAGGCCGGCGGCGATCACCACCTGCTCGGCGGCGTCGAGGTCGGTCACCACCAGGCCGACGTGGTTGAGCGGTGCGCCTTTGCCGAACCGTTCATGCGGCTTACGATCGGTGTATACCGCGATATAGCTGAAATCTCCGCCGACGTGGATCGTCTCCCCGCCATTGATGGCAGGCCCGCGCCAACGCTCGTGCCAGCCGAGCAGATCCTGCAGAAGTGTTGAACTCCGGTCGATGTCGCTGACCGTGATATTGGCGTGTTCGAGGCGGCCCTGGGCCATTTTTCGTGTCTCCTGCATATCGCCGGTCGTTCGCCGGCTTGGCATTGATGCAACCTCAAGTTAACTTGAGGTCAAGGGCAAAATGCCGCCTAAATCCGCCGCAGGCGGATTTCCAACCGTATGAAGAGGTAGCCAGAGAAATCCGTGATCCAGGATCGCTTCATATCCATCGGCTATCTGGCGCGGCGCACCGGCGTCGCGGTTTCGGCCATCCGTTTCTACGAGGACAAGGGCCTGCTCACGTCGCTGCGATCGAGCGGCAACCAGCGCCGCTTCCTGCGCTCGGACATTCGCCGGGTCAGCTTCGTGCTGATCGCGCAGAAGCTGGGGCTCGGCCTTGCGGAGATCGAGTGCGAGCTTTCCGCCCTGCCGCAAGGGCGCACGCCGACGCTGGAGGATTGGGAGCGCATCAGCGTTTCGATGCGCGAGGCGATCGATGCCAAGATCGCGCTGCTGGAACTGACGCGCCGCAAGCTGGACGAATGCATCGGCTGCGGCTGCCTGAGCCTGGCGAAATGCCGCCTCTACAATCAGGGCGACGAGGCCGGCGCGCAGGGGCCGGGGCCGCGCTTCGTGCTCAAGTAGCTTCGGCGGCCCGACGGATCGAGGCAAGGATACGCCTGCGGATAAGCCCGCTGACGGGACGGATCAACAGCCAGTAGGGCCGGAAGCGTCGGAGCGAAGCGTCGTCCGGGCAGAGCACTCTCGTCTGCGTGGTGAGGCGATGGATGCCGCCGCCTTCGTACGCAACTTCAAAGCCGAGGGCCAGACGCGGTACGTTCGCTTCGTCGAAGGCCTTGAAGGCATCGCCGTCAGCGAATTTTCGCAGACCATAGTCGGCCTGCCAAAACTGTCCGATCAAACCGTAGACAAGGGATCGGTCGGTACGCTCCAGCACTGTGAAGTTCCGCATTCCGAAGGGCTCGCTGCCGCGTAGACCGAGCAGGCGGGCCGGAATTTCACGAAGGCCGATCATGGTGCGGAAGAAAGCGTCATGCTCCGGCTTGTAGGCCGCCGCCGCGTCGATGATCGCCGCCGCATCGGCCGCGATCCGGCAGGAATGGGTTTCCGAGAACTGGAAACGCGGCAGATAGTTGTCGATTGACGGCACGGCCTATTCCGCCGCCAGCAGTTCCTCGGCCCCTACAAGATCGACGCTCACCAGGCGCGAGATGCCCTTTTCCACCATGGTCACGCCGAACAGGCGGTGCATGCGGCTCATCGTCACGGCATTGTGGGTGACGATCAGGTAGCGCGTGTCGGTTTCCTGCGTCATCGCTTCGAGCAGGTCGCAGAAGCGCTCGATATTGGCATCGTCCAGCGGCGCGTCGACTTCGTCCAGCACGCAGATCGGCGCGGGATTGGTGAGGAACAGCGCGAAGATCAGGGCGACGGCGGTAAGCGCCTGCTCGCCGCCCGAAAGCAGCGTCAGCGACTGGAGGCGCTTACCGGGTGGCTGGGCGAAGATCTCCAGCCCCGCTTCCAGCGGATCGTCCGAATCGACGAGCGCGAGGTGGGCCTGGCCGCCCTGGAACAGGCGGGTGAAGAGGCGGCGGAAATGGCCGTCCACGGCTTCGAAAGCGGCGCGCAGGCGTTCGCGGCCCTCGCGGTTGAGATTGCCGATCGAGCCGCGCAACCGGTTCACCGCTTCGGCCAGCTCGGCCTTCTCGGTAATGCTGGTGCCGAGCTGTGCTTCGGCTTCGGCCAGTTCTGTCGCCGCGACGAGGTTGACCGGGCCGATGCGCTCGCGGTCGGCCATGAGCCGCTCCATGGCCGCCATCTCGTCCTCCGCGGCGCCGACATCGGCGGGCGCGAAGGCGAAGCGTTCGGGCAGGACCGGCGGCGGGCACTGGAAGCGCTCGCCCGAGATGCGGGTCATCTCGATGCGGCGACCATCCTCGTTTTCGGCGCGGGCGGCGGCTCCGGCGCGGTTCTCTCGCGCGCTGGCGAGCTTTTCCTGCGCGGCGGCGAGCGCGGCATCGGCCTTGCGGGCGGCGTCGGTCACGAAAGCGACGGCGGCCTCCGCCTTGCCCAGTTCCTCGGCAATGCGGTTGCGCACCGCTTCGCCCTGCTCGATCTGTTCCATCAGCGAGGCGGGCTTGGCGGCGATGACGGCGCGTTCGGTCTCGATTTCCTCAAGCCGCCCGGCCATCTGGGCGAGGCGGTTGGCGGCATCCCCGGCGCGCGACTGCCAGTTGCGGATATCGCCGCGCTGCGATCCCGTGCGTTCGCGGGCGACGGCCAGGGCCTGATCATGCGAGGCGAGGGTCGCGGTGGATATCTGGAGCGTGGCGCGGGCGGCGTCGTTCTTTTCGCGCGCGGCTATCAGCCCGGCGCGGCCCTTTTCGGGATCGGGCAGGGCAGAGCGCTTGCCTTCGGCCAGGGCGATGTCGCGTTCGGCGGCATGACGCTGCTCGGCCAGATCGCCCAGGGCGCGATCCAGTTCGGCGCGGCGAGCCTGGTGACGCTGGCGGGCGTCTTCGGCCTGATCGGCGGCGCGCAGGGCGGCGCGCTCGGCATTGGCGGCATCGGCGATCGTGCGCTCGGCGGCGACCACGGCGGCGGCATGGGCGGAGAGTTCCTGCTGCACCGCGCCCTGCCGCGTCTCGGCGGCGGCAAGTGCTTCGCGCAGCGGCGGTAGCTGGGCTTCGAGGTCGGCAAAGCGGTTTTCCGCTTCGAGCCGGGCCGCTTCGGCGGCGCCTTCGCCGCGCGCGACGAAGCCGTCCCAGCGACGCAAGGCGCCCGCACGGGTAACCAGCCATTCGCCCTTGCCGAGTTCGCGGCCGTCGTCTTCCTCGGCCATGTGGACGAGGGCGAGGCGCGCCGCCAGTCCGGGCGGGCACTGGGTGACGTGGGCGGTAAGGCTGTCCGGCACCGGTGCGGGGGCTTCGGCTCCGGTCCAGAACCGGCCGTCGGCCCCGGCGACTTCGCCCAGCGGCGCCTTGGCATCGCGGCCAAGCACGGCGGCGAGGGCGCGCTCGTATCCCGGCGCGGCCCGCACCGCGTCGATGGCGACGGGCAGGCCATGCGCGGCTTTTGCGCCCTTGGCGCGGGCCTCGCGGTCCTTGGTGAGGGCGGAATGTTCGCGCTCTATGCCGGTAAGGTCGGCACGGGCGGCGGCGAGCGCCGAGGCGGCGGCATCGCGCTCGCCCTGAAGCTCGGCCTTGCGGGCCTGCTGCGCCTCCAGCCCCTCGCGCGCGGCGGCGAGGGCGGCGGTGGCTTCCTCGCCGCGGGCGCGCGCTTCGGTGACGGCCTTTTCGAGATCGCCGGCAGCCTCCAGCGCCTGAACCTGGGCTTCGAGCCGGGCGGCTTCGGCGGCGAGCCGATCGAGACGGCTCTTCGCCTGCGCCAGTTCGGCTTCGGCAATGCGCCACTCGGCCTCGACCCCGGCCTGCGCGGCGGTGGCCTGCGCCAGATCGAGTTCGGCGGTACGGGCAGCGCGTTCGGCGCCTTCCAGGGCATTGGCAAGGCGCGGGCGCTGGGCCTCGTCCTGTTCGAGCTGCTTCGCCCCTTCCGCCAGATCGCGTTCCAGCCGGGCGAGGGCCTCGGCGGCATCGCGAGTCATGCGGTCGGCATCACCGCGATCTTCGTCAAGGCGCGTTTTCTGGCGGTCCAAATCCCTGAGGCGCTGTTCGGCGGCTTCGAGCTGGCTGGTGAGCGTGGCCATGCGGTGGCCCTGTGCGCTGGCGTCGTCGCGGCGGTCGGCGAGTTCGTCGCGCGCTTCCACCAGCGCCTCGGCCGCCTTGGCCTGGGCATCCTGCGCCAGCTTCGCGGCGTCCTGCGCCTCGCTCACGCGGGCTTCGGCGCCTTGCGCGTCCTTCTTCGCCACCTCGGCAGCCTGCGCGGCATCGCGCCAGCGGGCGAAGACCAGCCGCGCTTCGGCCAGGCGGATATCGTCCGACAGCGCCTTGTAGCGCTCGGCGGCCTTTGCCTGGCGGCGCAGGCCCGCGACCTGCTTGTCCAGTCCGGCCATGAGGTCTTCGAGGCGTGAAAGGTTGGCCTCGGTGGCGCGCAGCTTCTGCTCGGCGTCCTTGCGGCGCACATGGAGGCCGGCAATACCTGCCGCCTCTTCCAGCATGGCGCGGCGCTCGGCGGGCTTGGCGGCGATAACGGCGGCGATGCGGCCTTGGCTGACGAGTGCCGGACTGTGCGCGCCAGTGGCGGCGTCCGCAAAGACCAGCGAGACGTCCTTGGCGCGCACGTCGCGGCCGTTGATGCGATAGGCACTGCCGGCGCCGCGCTCGATGCGGCGGACCACTTCCAGTTCCTCGCGCACGCCCTGCGCGTCGGGGGCGGCATCGGCCTGGAGGACGACTTCGGCAAAGGCGCGGGGCGGGCGCGTGGCGGTGCCCGCGAAGATCACGTCCTCCATGCCGCCGCCGCGCATCGACTTGGCCGAGCTTTCGCCCATGACCCAGCGGATCGCTTCGAGCAGGTTGGACTTGCCGCAGCCGTTGGGGCCGACCACGCCGGTCAGCCCCGGTTCGATGCGCAGTTCCGCAGGCTCGACGAAACTCTTGAAACCGCTGAGCTTGAGCCGTTTTATGCGCATCTTGTCTGGTTCAATTCATGGCGGCGGCGCGGATCAGCGCGCGCCGGCTTCCTGGAGCTTGGGTTCGAGTTCCTTCCAGCCCATGGAGCCGACGACCGTGCCGTTGATGATGAAGGTGGGCGTGCCGTTGATGTTCAGCTCGCTCGTCGCCTTCTGGGTCTGGTCGGCAAGGGCCTTGGCCTTGGCGGTGTCGGCAAGGCAGGCCTTGGCCTGATCGCGCGAGATCCCGCGCGAGGCGAAGAATTCGGTCATGCCGCCGACTTCGGCGATCGCCACCATCTGCTGGTCGCGCGGCAGTTCTTGGATCTGCTTCATCCGCGCGTCGCCGGCCGACTGGAGATTCTGGAACATGTTGGGCTGCCAGGCCCAGAACTGCTCGCTGAGCGGCAGCACCGCCTCGGTCGCGCCGCAAGTGGCGAGCAGCGAGGCCGGGATGTCGAAGGCGTTGAGCATGAAGTAGCGCAGTTCGTAGCTGACGCGCCCGCTGGCGACATAGTCGTCGCGCAGCTTTTCGAAGCTCTCATGCGCGAATTCGGCGCAGTGCGAGCAGGACAGGGCGCCATATTCTACGAGCTTGATCGGCGCGTCCGGATTGCCGATGCGGTAGCCGCCCTCGGGTGTCTTGACCACGGTGTCCGCCCAGGACTTGCCGGCGGGCGGCGCGACCTTGGGCAGGGCCTGTTCCGACTTGGGGGCTTCGGTCGATCCGGCTTCCTTGCCGCACGAGGCGAGGCCGAGCGCGAGCGGCGCGGCGATCATGCCGAGGGCGATGGCGCGCAGGGGGATGCGCAGGGCGGTCTTGCGGATCATATCGACGAATCCTTGGGTTTGAAGGCGGGGAAACTAGCGGAACGGGCGCTCGGATAACAGCGCACGGGGGCGTGCAAAGGGGCGCTTTCCCACAGGAATGCGGGAGGTAAGCTCGTTTGAAAATCCGCCGCAGGCGGATTTTGGCGGCACCGGCCCCGTTGGGTATAGGCACCCCCACCCGACCTCCCATCTAGGATACACTGAATGGGAGGTCGGGTGGGGGCGTGGGCCGGTGCCGCATCAAAAATGACCGTTAAGGGCATTTTTCAGGAAGAGTCTCAGATCGCGCCCTTGTGCTTGGCGGCCATCTGCGCGGTGATTTCCTTGGAGAGACCGGCCCAGTCGTGCGCGTCGAGCAGCTTGCCATTGAGGACGAAGCTGGGGGTGGACTCGACGCCGAACTGGGCGACAGCGGCCTGCTGCTTCTTGATCGTCTCGAATACGGCGGTGTTGGCGAAGCAGGCGTCGGCCTGGGTGCGGCTCATGCCCCAGGCGGCGACGCGGGTGTAGAAGTCCAGGTCGGTGGCGATGGCCTTCATGCGTTCGGGCAGGGCGCCCTGATACCAGCGCTTCTGCTGTTCCTCACCCATCTTCTCCAGTTTGCCCATCCAGGCGTCCTGGCTGGCGAGGAAGGCGTTGTGGCGCTGGAAGAAGCGCTTGGGATCGCCGCAGGTGGTGAGCATCGAGATCGTCAGGTCGATCGGGTTGCGCAGCAGGCTGGTTACGGTGACGCCGATCTGGCCCTTGGGCACCAGCGTCAGGCGCAGCGCCGGATCGGCCTCGCGGTTGAAGTGCGCGCAGTGCGGGCAGGTATAGCTGACGAATTCGCGAAGCTGCATCTCGGCCTTGGGATTGCCGTACATATGGCTGCCGTCGGCAGTGACGACGATCTGGTTCGCCCAGTTCGATGCCGGGTTGGCTGTCGGCGCCAAAGGCTTGTGGGCCGGCTTGGTGGCAGCGACGCTCAGCAGGGCGACGGTGGCGATTGCGGCGAGACGCGAGATGGACTTCATCACTGCTTTTCCTGGTTTTCCTGGTTGCCGAGGCTTCGGGCCAGCGATTCGAGCACCGCGCGAAGTTCGGGGTCGCCGATGTCGCGCAGCGATTCGCCCAGTTCGAAGGGTACGGGCTTGAGCGAGGGCGGAGCCGCCTTGGGGCGCGTGGCAGGGGGCGCCTTAACCTCGCCTTGCCGGATCTTCACCTTGGCGACGGCCTTGTAGCCGAAGAAGCGGTTCACCCGCTCCATGATCTCGGGCACGACATGCTGGATCATCGGCGCATGGGCAGCCAGCACCACCAGTTGGAGAATGCCGTCGCACTTCTCTCCGGGCGGGAAGCGGATCGATTCGGGCGCGCAGACGCGGGCATGGCGCAGGCCGACGATCTCTGGCCAGCGCGTCACCACGCTCGATTGCACGAAGCCGAAGCGGCGGAACGCGGTGCGGCCCACTTCGGGCATGAGGTCGGATATCTGGCGCGCCTGACCGCCGCGCGGCCGCTCGAAGCGCTTGGGGGCATCGGCAGCCTTGCTGCTTTTGCCCGCAGCCGTGCTCTTGCCCGCGCGCTTGGGGGGCGAGCCCGTCTTTTCCGTTCCTTTGCTCGGATGCCGTTCCATTGTGGGCGCTCCAATGCCATAGGGCGCTGATGGACGCCAGCCGCGATACGATCCCATCCCACGTTCCGGGCAAGGTTCTCGACTGGTACGATGCCCATGCCCGCACCCTGCCGTGGCGGGCGCCACCGGGCACGGCGGCTCCCGATCCTTACCGCGTCTGGCTTTCCGAGGTCATGCTCCAGCAGACCACCGTGGCGGCGGTTAAGGACTATTTCGCGAAGTTCACGAATCGCTGGCCCACCGTAACCGATCTGGCCGCAGCGCCTGATGAGGAGGTCATGGCAGCCTGGGCGGGCCTCGGCTACTATGCCCGCGCCCGCAATCTGCTCGCCTGCGCCCGCGAAGTGGCGGTGCGGGGCGGCATTTTCCCCGACACCGAGGAAGGCCTTCGCGCCCTACCGGGGCTGGGCGCCTATACCGCCGCCGCCGTCGCCGCGATCGCCTTCGGCCGCCGCGCCGTGGTGGTGGACGCCAATGTCGAGCGCGTGGTGACGCGACTCTTCGCGCTGGATGATCCGCTGCCGGGATCACGTCCCGCAATCCGCGCGCTTACCGATACGATCACCCCCGAACGCCGTGCCGGAGACTTCGCGCAGGCGCTGATGGACATGGGCGCAACCGTCTGCACCACCCGCGCGCCGCGCTGCCTGCTCTGCCCGATCGCGGCTGACTGCCGGGCCCGGGCCATGGGCGAGCCGGAGCGTTTCCCGGTGAAGGCGCCGAAGAAGGCCAGGCCCACGCGGCAGGGCCGTGCCTTCTGGATCGAGCGCGACGAGCGGGTCTGGCTGGTGCGCCGGGCGGGCAAGGGCATGCTCGGCGGGATGCGCGCGCTGCCCGACGACGGCTGGTCCGCGCGCGCCGATGGCCACGGCGAGCCACCGATCGCGGGGCGCTGGGAAAGTGCCGGCCGGGTCGGCCACGTCTTCACGCATTTCGCGCTGGAACTGGGGCTTTCCGTTCATCTCGGCGATTTGCGGTGCGATCCACCCATGGATCCTCCGGGCGAAGGCGAGTGGTGGCCTCTCGACCGGCTGGAAGAGGCCGGGCTGCCCACGCTTTTCGCCAAGGCGGCGCGCCTTGCGCTGGCCGTGCCGGCATGACGGAAATACGAGAGCGGCTGACGGTCTCGCTCGACCGGCGCTTGGTGCTGTGCATGGCCGCTGCCGCCGGGATCGGCACCGCGCTCATGCCGCGCCTGGCCTGGGCCGCAGCGCAGCAGGAAAGCCTGGGCCGGGTGCGGGCACTGGTGGAGCGCTGGACGGGGACCGCCGACAAGCCCGGCGTCTTCCCAGGCCTCGTCACCTCGCTTGGATTGCCGGGGCGAGAGGCGGAATTCGTCGCGCGCGGCACGCAGGGCTTTACCGACGGCACGCCGGTTTCGGCGGACAGCCTTTTCCGCATCTACTCGATGACCAAGCCGATCACCGGGATCATGGCGATGCAGCTGGTGGCGGAGGGTCGCCTGGGGCTCGACCAGCCGGTGCGCGACGTGCTGCCGAAGTTCGCGTCGATGCAGGTGCAGGATCGCTATGACGGCTCGCTTTCCGCGCTGCACCCGGCGCCGCATGCCATCACCATGCGGCACTTGCTTACCCATACTGCGGGGCTCGGCTATTCGATCGTGCAGACCGGCCCGATCCGCGAAGTGATGCAGGCCAAGGGGCTTGCCGCCGGGCAGATCAGCCGTCTCAAGGTGCCGGGCCTTACCGATGGCGTGCCTGCGCCAAGCCTCGCGCTCTTCGCGGACCGGCTTGCGGAAGTGCCGCTGGTCTACGATCCGGCGACGCACTGGAGCTATTCGCTCGGGCTCGACCTGATGGGCCGGATCATCGAGGTCGTCACCGGTCGTCCCTTCGACGTCCATCTGCAAGAGGCGCTGTTCGAACCGGCGGGGATGACCAGCACCTTCTTCCAGGTTCCCACCAGCCAGGGCCATCGCCTGACCACCAATTACGGCGCGCTTGGCGAAGTGCTGGTGCCGATCGACGAGCCGCGCAATTCGGTCTTCCTCGGCAGGCCGGCGTTCCCCTTCGGCGGCTCCGGCCTTGTCAGCAGCCCGCGCGACTACGATCGGTTCCTCCGCTTGCTGTCCCAGCGCGGGACGCTGGACGGCCGCCGCGTGCTGGCGGAAAGCGCGGTCGTCACCGGCACCGGCGACCTGCTGCCGCCCGGCGTGAAGCTTGCCGCGATGCTGCCTGCGGGCAGCGGGTTCGGCGCGGGCGGGCGCGTGGGCAAGGGCGCGGAGGCGGGGATCTTCGGCTGGTCCGGCGCGGCGGGAACGGTGGGCATGGTGGACATGGTCCGCAGCCTGCGCTCTCAGCTTTTCGCGCAGTTCATGCCGCCGAACGCCTTCGACCTGATCCCTCAATTCCAGACCGCGCTGAAGGCCGATGTCATGGCCCTGCTGGAGACGCAGACTTGAGTACCACCGCCCCGATTACGAAACTGCTTCCCGTCGCTTTCGCCGGATCGCACCTCGATCGCGCCGACCATATTCGTAGCGATCCGGCGGCGCTGCTCGCCTTGCAAAGCAGCGCGGCGCGGCTGCTGCGGCTCGACGGGCTGGACGCCGTGCTGAAGGATGACGGCGCGCTCGTCTGGGGAACGCTTGCCGAGGCCGAGCCGGGCAGCGAGATGATCTTCCTCGGCCTCGATGGCACGGTGCCCTGTTTCGCGGAAGTGCCGCCGGTGACGCCGCAGGGCGGCCCCCATGCCTCGCCGGTCAACTGGCACGCCATGGCGGTGCTCGATCCCGGCGAGCTGGCGGCCTATGGCGGCGCGCGCTCGCTGGTGAGCTGGCACGCGCGGCACCGCCACTGCGCGGTCTGCGGCCATCCCACCGTTCTTGCCAAGGGCGGCTGGCAGCGGTCCTGCACCAACATCGATTGCGGCGCGGAGCATTTCCCGCGCGTCGATCCCGTGACGATCATGCTGGTGGAACACCAGGGCCGCGCCCTGCTGGGCCGCCAGCCGCGCTTTCCCGAAGGTCGCTATTCGACGCTCGCCGGTTTCGTGGAGCCGGGCGAATCGGTGGAAGAGGCTGTCGCGCGCGAGATCCACGAGGAAGCGGGGCTAAGGGTGCGCGATGTGACTTACGTGGCGAGCCAGCCCTGGCCGTTCCCCTCCTCGCTGATGATCGGCTGCCACGCCGTGGCGGACGACGATGCCATCACCATCGACGAAACCGAGCTTGAGGACGTCCGCTGGTTCACCCGCGACGAGGTGGTGGAGGCGCTGGATGCCATCGATCGGGGCGAAAACGGCAAGGCTTTCGGCGCTCCGCCCGCTCATGCGATCGCCCATGTGCTGATGCGCTGGTGGGTGGACCGTGGGTAAGAGGTTGGCAGAATGCCGTCGTCCCGGATTTGATCCGGGACCGCTGGCCGAGCCGCGCCTTGCTCGCGGGGGAGTGCCTAAAGAACTGACAGCGGTCCCGGATCAGGTCCGGGACGACGTGGGCTAGACCAGGCCCAGCTTCGCCAGTTCCCGCGCCATGGCGGGCGGCATGGCGTCGCCCGCCGTCTCGCCTTCGCCAAGGTCGCGCGGGGCGTCCTTCTCTGCAAGATAGCGCCAGCCCTGATGGGCGCGCTTGGGTTGGGTGACGACCGGGATCAATCTGGGCGCGAGGCGGATGTGCCAGCGCCCGTCGTCGCGCTGCTCGAAGCCCAGGATCGGTGAGCGGCCGATCAGCGCATGTTCGTAGATCCAGTAGAGCGAGCCGCCGACCATCTCCTCCTGCCGCTTGGGCAGGTAGCGGGTGGTCAGGCGCGCTTCGCCGATGTCTCCGTGGCTTTCCAGCCAGGCGCGCAGATCCGCCGGGCTCTCGGCGGAAAAGGCGATCTTGGTCATGTGCAGCGGCATGGCGACTAGATAGGGATCGGTGGTTCAGCCCACCAGACCGGAAACCGTCGCAAGGCCGAGGAAAACAAGGAAGCCCATCGAATCCGTCGTCATCGTGACGAAGATGGACGAGGCGATGGCCGGGTCCGCCTTGAAACGCTCCAGCGTCAGCGGCACGAAGACGCCGGCCATGCCCGCGATCAGGATGTTGGTCATCATGGCCATGGCGATGACCAGGCCCAGTATCACGTTGCCGAAGATCAGGCTGACCACGATGCCGATGACGACCGCGATCGTGCAGCCGTTGAGCAGGGCGATCGACATCTCGCGCCGCACCGCGCGCCAGGCGTTGGAGGCGGTGAGCTGGTTGGTGGCGAGGGCGCGAACCGTCACCGCCAGCGTCTGGGTGCCGGCATTGCCGCCCAGGCCGGCGACGATCGGCATGAGCGTGGCCAGCGCCACCATCTTCGAGATCGTACCCTCAAACATCGCGATCACCGCGGAGGCGAGGGTGGCGGTAAGCAGGTTGGCGATCAGCCAGCGCACGCGGGCGGAATAGGCGTCACGGATCGGCTCGTTGATGTCGCCGTCGCCCGCACCGGACAGCAGCAGGGTATCCTCGCCCGCTTCTTCCTGGATGATGTGGACGATATCGTCGACGGTGATCTGGCCGATCAGCCGCCCGGCATCGTCGACCACCGCCGCCGAGATCAGCGCGTATTTCTGGAAGCGCAGCGCGACTTCTTCCTGGTCCATGTCGGCCGGGATCAGCGTCTGGTCACGCGCCATCACGTCGTAGAGCGGGATGTTGCGCGGGGTGCGCAGGATCCACGAGAGCGCGCAGGTGCCGATCGGGCGGTGCATCGGATCGACGATGAACACTTCCCAGAACTCGGTGGGCAGTTCGCGGTGTTCGCGCAGGAAGTCTATGAGATCGCCCACGGTCATCGATTCGTGGACGGCCACGAAATCGCGGCTCATCAGGCGCCCGGCGGATTCCTCGGGGTAGGACAACGCCGTTTCGATGGCGGCGCGGTCTTCCGGCTCCATCTCGGCCAGGACGGCCTGCTGGTCCTCCTCGTCGAGGTCTTCCAGCATCGCGACGGCATCGTCGGTGTCGAGCTGCTCGGCGATCTCGGCGACGACTTCGGCGGGCAGCGCCTCCATCAGCGCCTCGCGCACCCAGTCGTTCATCTCGGCGATGACTTCCACGCCCATCAGGTCGCGGATGGCGCGGGCGAGGCCTAGGCGCTCGTTCTCGTCCATCAGCTCGAACAAGTCGGCGATGTCGGCGGGGTGGAGCGGTTCGACAAGGTCGTAGACGCGCTCGAAGTCCTGCTCGTCCAGCGCGTCCTTCACGCTGCGGACGAATTCGGCCTTCAGGCGGTTGTCGTCGTCGAGGGATTCGGACTCGGGCACATCGAGACGCGCGGCGTCTTCCGCCTGTTCCGCCGGGTCGTGCTTGAGGTCCGTTTCGCTCATCCGGGCGGGTCTACGCAGCTATTTCGCGATTGCAACAGGCGGGCAAAAATTCGTCGTCCCGGACTTGATCCGGGACCGCTGGCAAGGACCAGCCCACCTCGCAGCAGCGCGCCCTGCCGCTACCTTGCGCCTCAAGTATTGCCAGCGGTCCCGGATCGGGTCCGGGACGACGTTTATCTCGGACGTCCCGGCGTGACATTGCCGCGCCAGTGCCTATATCGGGCGGCGATGCCCCACCGGCGCCGATCCGCGCCGGCAGAAGGAGACTGCAATGGCTGACGAATACCTGACTTTCACGCTCGACACCGGCAACGGTGAAGGCGGCGACGTGAAGATCAAGCTGCGTTCCGACCTGGCCCCCGGCCACGTAGAGCGTATCAAGGAACTGACCGGCGAAGGCTTCTACGACGGCATCAAGTTCCACCGCGTGATCCCCGGCTTCATGGCGCAGGGCGGCTGCCCCAACGGCACCGGCATGGGCGGTTCGGACAAGCCGGACCTCAAGGCCGAATTCAATGCCGAGCCGCATGTGCGCGGCGTGTGCTCGATGGCCCGCACCAGCGCGCCGCACTCGGCCAACAGCCAGTTCTTCATCTGCTTCGACGATGCCCGCTTCCTGGACAACCAGTACACCGTCTGGGGCCAGGTCGTCGAAGGCATGGAACTCGTGGACGCGCTGCCCAAGGGCGAGCCGCCGCGCGAGCCCGGCAAGATCGTCAAGGCGACGATCTCGGAAGGCTGATCCTTTCCGAACGCCTGAAATGAGAAGAGGCGGCTCCGTGAGGAGCCGCCTTTTTTTGTTTGGCTTCATCGTCGTCCCGGACCTGATCCGGGACCGCTGTCAGTCCTTTAGGCGCAAGCTGGCGTCAGGGCGCCCTGTTTCGAGGTGGGCTGTTCATTGCCAGCGGTCCCGGATCAAGTCCGGGACGACGGGGTGGATTGACCTATTCCGCTTCCGCCTTGGCTTTCTCGTCCTTCTCCAGCTGTGCCTCGGAAACGCCGAGCAGCTTGGCGAGGCGGGCCCTCTCGCTCTTGGAAAGATCGGCGTAGGCGCGCGGCTCGGGGAGGGTGGCGCTGGCGGCCTTCACTTTTTCCACGATGGCGGGCATCTGCTCCATCAGCTTGGGCACGAATCCCTGCATCTTCGCCATGACTTCCGGCGACATCATGACCAGATAGGAATCGGCGGCATAGGCCTTGCCGGTAGGCGTCGCGAAGAAGGTGTTCAGTTCGCCCAGCTGCGCGGTGGTGTAGCGGCCGGCGTAGGCCTGCGTCAGCCCCTCGCGGATGCCCGGCTCCACCTGGGTCATCAGCGGGATCATCTCGTTCATCATCGTGCGGGTGGAGATCTGCATGCGCTGCTTGAACGCCGGATCGTAGATCTGCATAATCTCTTCCATCGAGGCCTCACCCAGCTTCTCGGTGTTCACCCCGCTGAGGCCGGCAAGCTGCTTGAGCGGCAGTTTCATGGTGGAATCCATGATGGAGTCCATCATCTTGTCGAGGGTGCCGTTCATCAGCCGGGCGTAAGTGCCGAGCGGAAATACGTAATCCACCGTCTGGCGCGCCGCTGCGATCCGTGCGGGATCGGTGACGGGCGCCGCGATCGCCGGGGCCTTCTGGGCGGGCTCGGCGGCAAGGACCGGCATGGCCGAGGCAAAGGAGGCCGCAACGGCGGCTGAAAAGAAAACGAAACGCATGGCGGAGCCCCCGGACAGTCGGAAAATTCGCGCGATCATATCGCGAAGTGCCTGTCAGGGGAATGAAATCGCCCGTTATGTTGCAAAAGCGCCGTCCCCGCCTACGCAAGGACGGCAGCCGGGGCCGAGTTAGAGCCCTGCTTGCAGCAGCCACTCGTGGAAAATGCGCACGGGACGCGATTCCAGCGCCTTGGGCTTGCAGACGAACCAGTAGCGGTAGGGGCTTTCGACGTCGATGTCGAACAGCCGCGCTAGTCGGTTGTCGTGGCTGCGACGGAAGTGGTCGTCGTGCATGATCGCGATGCCCAGGCCCTGGGCGGCGGCTTCCAGAACGAGCTGGCCGGAGTCGAAGCGGTCGACCGAGGCCGGTTCCAGCTTTTCGAGCCCGATCGCGCTTTTCCAGGCGTCAAGGCTCTGCGGCAGGTCCTGGTGGATCAGGAACGTCTGCTTGGAGAGGATCGCCTCGTCGGGGACGGTGCCGATCTCGCGCGCCATCTCCTGCGAGGTGATGGCGTAGACCTTGTTGTGATCCAGCTGGATGCGATAGTAGGCCGGGTCCGGCTCGGGCGAGAGGATGATCGCCGCGTCCAGCGTGTCGCCCACGCGGTCTTCCAGGTGGGCGCCAGTATCGATGTCGATATGCAGGCGCGGGTGCAGCTTGCGCAGTTCCGGCAGGCGCGGGAAAAGGCGCTGGCCGCCGAACAGCGAGGGCACGCCGAGATGTAGACGCAGCACCTGGCCGCGATCGATCTGCGATTCCACCGCTTCTGCCAGTTCTTCCAGCTTCGGGCCGACCACGTTGTAGAAGGCCTGGCCTTCGTCGGTCAGCTTCATCGACTGGTGCTGGCGGGTGAACAGGCGCTTGCCGGTGAAGTCTTCCAGCGCGGCGACACGGCGCGACAGTGCGGAAGGCGAGAGGGCCAGCTCGTTGGCAGCGGCCTTGGCCGAACCGAGGCGGACGACGCGAACGAAGGCTTCAAGCGCGCGCAGGGGGGGGAGTCGGCGTACTGGCAATGTCTCGTCTTTTCACTCGGGGTCCGGCGCCGCCGGAAGGCGGCGCCATGGGTTAATCGGTCTCTTCGGCCATTTCCGTGACCGGAGGATGGAGACGAAGCCGCGTGACGCGGCGCTCGTCACCGTCGGTGACTTCGATGCGCCAGCCGCTGTCATGGTCAAGGACGGTGCCGACCGCGGGAACCTGCCCGGCCAGCACGAAGGCGAGGCCGCCCAGGGTGTCCACCGCTTCCTCGACTTCGGCGAGGCGCGGGTCGATCCGTTCTGCCACATCATCAAGCTCGACGCGGGCGTCGGCGTCCCAGATACCGTTCTCTTGCGAAATTAGCAACTCTTCGGGGGCGTCGTCGTGCTCGTCCTCGATGTTACCCACGATTTCCTCGACGAGATCCTCGATCGTGATGATCCCGTCGGTGCCGCTGTATTCGTCGATCACCACGGCCAGATGGGTGCGCTGGGCACGCATGTCGGCCAGCACGTCGAGCGCGCCGCGAGATTGGGGCACGTAGAGCGGCTGGCGCAGCAGGCTCGACCAGTCCTCGGGCGGCTGCTCTCCGCGCGCCAGGATCGGGAAGACGTCCTTGATGTGAATCATGCCCTTGATGGCATCGAGCGAGTCGCCGTGGACGGGCATGCGGCTGTGGCCGTGCTCGGCAAAGGCCTCGACCACTTCGGCCCAGCTGGCCGAGGCGGGGATTGCCACGATTTCGCTGCGGGGCACGGCGATATCGTCCGCATCGTGCTCGCTGAAGTGGAGCAGATTGCGCAGCATCTGCCGCTCGATCGGGGAAAGGTCGCCCCGCGCGCGGGCCTCGTCCTCGCCGTCGCCTTCATGTTCGTTGATGACGCCTTCGATCTGCGCGCGAAGCGACTGATCGCCGTCGTTCTGGAAAAGCCTCCGAAATACACGCCAAAGCGTGCCGGTACTGTCCCCGTCTCCCGAGCCGGACTCGGTGTGGCGGCCATTGTCGGCCATCGTCCTGTATTACCCCTGTAAGGTTAAGTTCTGTCGCCATATGGGTCGGCAATGCCGATGAGGGCAAGAGCCTTTGTTTCAAGGGCCTCCATCGCCTCGGCATCGTCGTCCGAAATCTCGTGGTCCAGACCGGCGAGGTGGAGCAGGCCGTGGACGATCAGGTGGCTGGCGTGGTGCTCCACCGGCACGCCCTTCTCCGCAGCCTCGCGCGCGCAGGTTTCGAAAGCGAGGGCAAGGTCGCCCAGCATCTCGGGCGGCCCGTCGGGCGCGAGATCGAGCAGGTCGGCGCGTTCGAGCATGGGGAAGGACAGCACGTTGGTCGGCTTGTCCTTGGCCCGCCATTCGCGGTTGAGGACGTGGACTTCCTCGTCCGAGGTGAACAGCAGGCTGGCCAGAAGGCGGGGATTGTCGAGTTCCGGTGCCACCTGCACCAGCGCTTCGAGCGCGGCTTCGGCAAGGTCTGCCCAGTCCGTGCTGCCGGGCCAGGGTGTTTCGATATCGATTTCGAGATCCATCCTGGCCCCTTGGCGCAATTCTATCCGATAAGCTACTCGCTCTGGGCCGGTTCGGGCTTTTGGACAGAAGGATCGACATAAGGCCCTTCATAAGCCTCGACGATCCGGCCGACGATCGGGTGGCGCACCACGTCCTGAACGGTGAAGCGGGTGACGTCGATACCGTCCACGCCTTCGAGCTTGCTTACCGCGTCGGCCAGGCCGCTCATGCGTTCGCCGCCGGGAATGTCGATCTGCCGCGGATCGCCGCAGACGACCATGCGGCTGTTCTGGCCGAAGCGGGTGAGGAACATCTTCATCTGCTCGCGCGTGGTGTTCTGCGCTTCGTCGAGGATGACGAAGGCATCGGCCAGCGTGCGGCCGCGCATGAAGGCGATCGGCGCGATCTCGATCTCTCCACTGGCGAGACGGCGTTCCACCTGTTCGGGCGGCATGCAATCATAGAGCGCGTCGTAGAGCGGGCGCAGGTACGGATCGACCTTGTCCTTCATGTCGCCGGGCAGGAAGCCCAGCTTCTCGCCCGCTTCCACGGCAGGGCGCGAGAGGATCAGGCGCTGGACCGATCCGGTCATGAGCTGGCTGACGGCCTGCGCCACGGCGAGGTAGGTCTTGCCGGTGCCTGCCGGGCCGAGCGCGAAGATCACGTCCGAACGGGCGAGCGCGCGCATATATTCGATCTGCGTGGCAGAGCGCGGCACGATCGTCTTGCGGCGGGTGCGGATCATGATCGGCGGCGCGCCGGTGTCGCCGGAGATGATGCCTTCCAGCGTCGGTTCGGCCGACATCGAAATCAGCGATTCGACGGCGCCTGCATCCAGCGCCTGACCCTGCTCCAGCCGGTGATACATGCCCTTGAGCGTGTCCCGCGCGCGGGCGACGGCGTCTTCGGGGCCCTCGATCTGGATCTTGTTGCCGCGTGCGGCAATGTAGACGCCGAGCCTGTTTTCGACCTGTACGAGGTTTGAATCGAACTGGCCGAACAGGGCCCCCAGCAAAGTCTGTTCGTCGAACTCGACTTCGACACGTGCCCGGCGGTGTGCTTCGGGCCTGAACTGCGCCGTTTCACCGGCACGTGCTGCTTTGCGGGCCATGTGCTCCTTTCAGATGAGCATGCTTTCGTTCTGCCTCGAAGATGGCTCCGCGCGTCGCGTCCTGCAAGCGGCATCTACGCGAAAATTGCTCGCTTCATCGGGGATAACCGCGCGTTTCGGCGCGCAGTGGCGGAATTGTCGCAAGACTAAGACAAACCTGAAATTTTCCTGCAAACAACATTTTAGGTCCGTTCATCTTGCAAGGTGCAAACCTGAACCCACAGACCGACAAGAGCCCTTCGAAAGGCCAGTGTCGATCGGTTCAAGGAGAAGCAACAATGCGCAAGATCATCATGGCCGCCCTGGCAGCAAGCGTCATCATCCCCACGATGGCCGTTCCGACGATGGCGTCGGCCCAGAGCCAACGCGAAGTCCGCGACAGCGCCCGCGACGTGCGCCGCGACCAGCATGACCTGCGTCAGGCCCAGCGCTACGGCGATCGCCGCGACGTCCGCGACGCCCGCCGTGACCTGAACGATTCCCGCCGCGAACTGCGCGAGGACTGGCGCGACTATCGCCAGAGCCATCGCGGCGACTTCCGCCGTCCCGCCTACCAGGGCCCGCGCGGCTACCACTATCGCCCGGTCGCCGTCGGCTACCGCTTCCAGCCGGCCTACTACGGCAGCCGCTACTGGGTGAACGACTATGGCCGCTACCGCCTGCCGGCGCCGCGTGCCGGTCACCGCTGGATCCGCTACGGCAACGACGTGGCCATGGTGAACATGCGGTCGGGCCGGGTCGTGAACGTTCACAACGGCTTCTTCTGGTAAGCCTTCATCCCCTTACAACCGCCGAGTCCCAGGCGGGTCGCGAAGAGCCTCCGGTGCAAGCCGGGGGCTCTTTTCCTTTGCGGCGCGTTCTCTGGAGCGTTGCGCCGATGCGATGAGCGCTCTTGCGGGCAGGGCGGGCGCGCGGCTAGCTTTGTCGGATGAGAAGGACCACTTCCGCCAGAACGGCTCTGGCATTCGCACCGCTCCTTGCTTTGGGCCTGACTGTGGCTGGCTGCAAGAAGGACGCCGCCCCGCCCGAGGCGACCGCCAGCGCCGAGGTCAGCGAAGCCGCCGCCGAGGCCGCGCCGATGAGCGCCGAGGACTGGATCCGCGCCAATCACAAGGACGCGCTCTCGACCGACCTTGGCAAACTGCAATATGCCACGGCGGAAACCGATCTCGACGGCGACGGCACGCCCGAGGTGCTGGTCTATCTGGGCGGTCCGATGTTCTGCGGCACGGGCGGCTGCAATCTCGTGGTGCTCAAGCGCCAGGATGGCGACCTCATCCAGGTGAGCGAGACCACCGTGGTCCAGCTTCCGGTCGGCGTACTGGACAGCAAGTCGCATGGCTGGCGCGACCTTGCGGTCAGCGTTTCGGGCGGCGGCATGAGGGAAGGCGTATCGCGCCTGCGCTTCACCGGACGCGGCTATCCCGCCAATGCCAGCGCGGAAGTGAGCGCAGATGCGGCACCGATCAGCAAGCCGTTGATCGCGGAGGATGCGCTGAAGCCGCTGGATTGAGCAGGGGCTGACCGGGGGTGTTTGGGCTGAGCGCTCTGCCATACGCATCGTCATCCTGAACTTGTTTCAGGATCCATTCCTGGCCATCAGCCGCCGGTCTATCGGCACGATGAATCCTGAAACAAGTTCAGGATGACGAGGTTTGCGGAACGAGAGAGTCTGTCAGACGGGAGAACCGAGCCACCGACGGAAAGCGGCGTTGACTGCATCGGGCTGCTCCATCGGGGCCATGTGACCGGCATCGGCGATCACTTCATAGACTGCACCCGGCAATGCCTGCACCATTTCCTCGGCAAGACGGGGCGGGGTGAGGGCATCGGCCTCACCCACTATGACCATGGCCGGAACCGTTACCGTGCCGAGCGTCTCCAGCGAATCCGCGCGGTCGATGATCGCCGCCTGCTGGTCCATGTAGGTGCCGAAGCCCACGCGCAGGGCCATCTGCACGACGTCCTCGAACAGCGCCTCTGGACAGCCGGGCGCGACCAGCTGGCGCAGCGAGCCGCGCAGCACATGTTCGAACCCGCGCGAACGGGCCGTCGCGATGGCGGCACGGCGCAGCGCGGCCTGTTCCCCGGTATCGGCGCGGGCATTGGTATCTACCAGGGCGAGTCGGGTGACACGCTCCGGTGCGCGGCGCCAGATCTCCATCGCCACGTAGCCGCCCATCGAGAAGCCTGCGATCGCGAAGCGTTCCGGCGCGGCGTCCAGCACGCGGCTGGCCATGAGCGCGATCGAATCGTCCTTCAGCGTGTCGCCGATGGAGATATCGGCGATGTCCGAAAGCGTGTTCGTCTGCGCCTGCCAGACTTGGCGGTCGCAGGAGAGCCCCGGAACGAGAACCAGCGCTTGCTTCTCGGTCACGCGGGAACGCTGCTCAGCACTTTGGCGGAAAGCGAGTTCCCGCCCGCTTCGATCAGTTCCACGGTTACGACATCGCCCACCGAGGCCTCACCGATGAAGTGGACCGATTGCAGCCAGGGCGACTTGCCCAGCCACTGGCCGGGAAATTTGCCCTGGCGCTCCACCAGGACTTCGCAGGTCCGGCCCACCGAGGCCTTGTTGAAGGCATACTGGTCGCGGTTGAGCGCGGCCTGAAGCCGCTGGAGCCGCTCGTCCATGACGGCGGGCGCGATCTGATCGTCCATCGTCGCGGCAGGCGTGCCCGCGCGCGGCGAATACTTGAAGCTGAAGCACTGGGCATAGCCCACCGCATCGACCAGCTTGAGCGTATCCTCGAACTCGGCATCGGTCTCGCCGGGGAAACCGACGATGAAGTCGCCCGAAAGCGCGATGTCGGGCCGCACGGCGCGCACGCGGTCGAGAATCTCCAGATAGCTTTCGGCCGTGTGGCTGCGGTTCATCGCCTTGAGCACGCGGTCGTTCCCCGCCTGAACCGGCAGGTGGAGGAACGGCATCAGCTTCGCCACATCGGCATGCACGGCGATCAGCGCGTCGGTCATGTCGTTGGGGTGGCTGGTGGTATAGCGGATGCGGGCTAGATCGGGAATCCCGGCCAGTTCGCGGATCAGTCCGGCGAGCCCGACCTTCCGTCCCTTCGCATCTTCGCCGTACCAGGCGTTCACGTTCTGGCCGAGCAGCATGATCTCGCGCGCGCCGGCATCGACCAGCCGCTTCGCCTCGTCGATCAGGTCGGCATGGGGGCGGGAGGCTTCGGCGCCGCGCGTATAGGGCACCACGCAATAGGTGCAGAACTTGTCGCAGCCTTCCTGCACGGTGAGGAAGGCGGTCGGCCCGGAACGACGCCGGCCCTGTCCTCGGGGGGGAAGGGCGCCGAACTTCGTCTCCGCCGGCATGTCGGTATCGGTGACGCGCTTGCCTTCGCTAGCCACGCGGATCATCTCGGGCAGGCGATGATAGGCCTGCGGGCCGACCACCATCTTCACCGCGGGCGAGCGCTTCATGATCTCGTTGCCTTCGGCCTGCGCCACGCAGCCGGCAACCGCGATCAGCGGCGTGGAGCCATCCTGGCGTTTCAGGCGGCCGATATCCGAATAGACCTTTTCCGCCGCTCTTTCGCGGATGTGGCAGGTGTTGAGCACGACCAGGTCGGCCTCTTCGCCTTCCGGTGCGGCCGCGATGCCCTGCTCGGCCAGCAGTTCGGCCATGCGCTCGCCGTCGTAGACGTTCATCTGGCAGCCGAAGCTCTTGACCCGGTAGGTTTTGGGAATCTGGGTGGTAGCCATGAGGCGGCCCGTTACCGGAAAACCGCAAGGTTGGACAGAGGCGGCGAAATCCTGCCGTGCGAGACGGGTCAAGTTAACTTTCGGTTGGTTTCTTTCGTGGGATAGGCGCGCGGAGCCTCCCGGATCGGAGGCAATTGCCGTGGAGCTTTTCATTGCCTTCGAATATCGTCGCCTCCGACGCCGCCCGGATGCCTTGCCGGATCGTCACGGCACTCATGTTGGCAGCTATCATGGCGGCGATCGTATGGTCCTGCTGGACGCGGGGTGCGTGGTACGACGAATTCTACACGCAGTTCGTCTCGCGCGCCGATGTGCCATGGCACGTTGCTCTGCGGGAGAGCTGGATCGTCGACAACCATCCGCCTCTTTTCTATGCTCTGGCTCGTGCCACTGCCTGGATGGGGGGCATCGATACCCATCGTCTGCTCAACCTCCTGATCGGCGCGGCGGCGGCGGCTGGTGGCCTGTTCGTGGTACGCGAAGTGCCGCGCCTCGGTCCTGCCGCCGCGACGCTGGTGCTGGCGATAGGGGCAAACCAGTGGACGATGACGGCGGGCAGCGAACTGCGCTCCTATTTCCTGTCGCTCTGCGCCGGGGGCGTGCTGGCTCTGGGGCTTTGCGCGATCAGGATGACCGGCACCGCAGGCTCCCACGCAAGGCAGGCGGTCTACTGGATCGCGGCGATGCTGGCCTTCAATACGCATATCGTAACGTCGCTGACTTCGGCGGTACTGGTCGGCGTCTTCCTGCTCGCTGCTCTGGTGCGGCGAGACTGGCGGGAAGCGCGCGCAATCGCCTTGGCTCCGCTTGTCGCCGGTGCGATCTTCACGGCGATCACGGCCGTGCAGTTGCCGATCTGGCTTAACAACACGACGGTGTTCTGGATCACGGGCGGATTTCACGCGGCGCGGTGGACCTTGGAAATGCTGATCCTGCGCACGCTCGTCGCCAATCCCGTGCTTCTGGCGGGTGCCCTGGCAGGGGGCGTGCTGCTGGCGCGCGATGTCTTGTGGCAGCGCAGGCCTTCGGGAGAAGCCGGGGCGCTGGCCCTGCTGGTTCTTGGCGTGTTCGCGTCGATCGCTGGTCTGGTGGCATTGCACCTGATGCGGCCCATAGTCGTCGAAAAGTACCTGATGGCCCTGATAGCGGCGATCATGATGGGAATGGCGCTCGCCTTTTCCCGGCTCTTGAGCGCCCTCGGGCCGAGAGCGCGAACCGTCCTTTTCATCCTTGCCGCAGGGGTGAGCGTGCCCGCTCTGCTCCAGAACGCCCGCGATGCCGCGACAGAGGACAACTGGTTCTCCAGCGGCCGCGCGGTCGCGGCGATGGTGCGGCAGTGCCCTGGGAGCGTGGTCCACACGGGAGAGATATGGAACGACGATCTCCTCGCCATGCTGCCTCACGACAATGCTCATGTCGTGCCCTATTCCTACCGCTATGTGGCCGATCGGCTGGATTTCCGGCTTGAGCCCAAGGGGGCGAAACGGATGGGGCAACGCTGTCCGACGATCTTCTGGGGAGAGCACGATACGAGTCGCCGCGTCACCTTGTCCGGAACCCGCCAGCGGCTGGAAGCGGAAGGTTGGCCGCCGATGCCTGCGCTCGATTTGCGGCATATCGGCGGAGGCTGGATAGCCGTGCTTCCCCCGCAGTCCTGATCCGGGTTCGGTGCAGCCTGTTCCCCTTTGCCCGCACTTACGCTATCCGCGCGCGTCATGAGCGATAACCAGACCCTTTACGCCGCCTTCGCAGGCCACCTCAACGCCGCGCTCGATGCGCTCGAAGCAGCAGGCACGCTGCCCGGCGGCCTGAAGCGAAGCGCGATCACGGTCGAGCCGCCGCGCGATGCCTCGCACGGCGACCTTTCGACCAATGCGGCGATGGTCCTGTCCAAGCCCGCCGGCCTGAAGCCGCGCGATCTGGCCGAGGCGCTGGTGGTGGAACTGTCGAAGCTCGATTCGGTGACCTCTGCCGAGATCGCCGGGCCCGGCTTCATCAACTTGCGCCTCTCGCCGGCCACCTGGCTGGCCGAACTGCGCGCCATCGCCGCGCAGGGTGCCGACTACGGCCGCTCGACCGTCGGCGGCGGCACCACCGTCAACATCGAGTACGTCTCGGCCAACCCGACCGGCCCGATGCACATGGGCCACTGTCGCGGCGCCGTCGTCGGCGATGCACTGGCGACACTGCTCGAATTCGCCGGGCACAAGGTCATCAAGGAATACTACGTCAACGACGCCGGCGCGCAGGTGCAGGTGCTCGCCCGTTCGGCGCACGTCCGCTACCGCGAGGCGCTCGGTGAAGCCGTGGGCGCGATTCCCGAAGGGCTCTATCCGGGCGATTACCTGGTCCCGGTAGGCCAGCAGCTCGCCACGGAGTTTGGAACCAGGTACGTGGCCGCCCCCGAGTCGGAATGGCTGACGCTGTTCCGCGAAAAGGCCGTCGCCGCGATGCTGGTGATGATCAAGCAGGATCTCGCGCTGCTGGGCATCCACCACGACCTGTTCTCTTCGGAAGCCGAGCTTCAGGCGTCGGGCAAGCCGGACGAAGCGGAAGCGTGGCTGCGTTCGAAGGGTCTGGTCTACGACGGCGTCCTCGAAGCGCCCAAGGGCAAGACGCTTGAGGATTGGGAAGCGGTGGAACTGCCGCTGTTCCGCTCCACCCAGTTCGGCGACGATCAGGACCGCCCGATCAAGAAGTCGGACGGCACCTGGACCTACTTCGGCGCCGACCTCGCCTACCACTTCCAGAAGGCCCAGACCGCCGACGCACTGGTGGACATCTGGGGCGCGGACCACGCGGGCACCGTCAAGCGCATCAAGGCTGCCGTCGCCGCCATGACCGGCGCCGATGGTGAGCCCACGCCGTTCGAGATCAAGCTCGTCCAGATGGTGCAGTTGCTCCGCGACGGCGAGCCGGTGAAGATGTCCAAGCGCTCGGGCAACTTCGTGACCCTCGCCGAAGTTGTCACCGAAGTGGGCAAGGACGTGGTGCGCTTCACCATGCTGACCCGCAAGCCGGAAGCGCAGATGGACTTCGACTTCGCCAAGGTGGTGGAAGCCTCGAAGGACAACCCGGTGTTCTACGTGCAATATGCCAATGCCCGCGTCCATTCGACCTTGCGCAAGGGTCTGGCCGAGGGCGGTTTCACCCCCTCGGGCGAGCACCTCGAACTGCTGGGCGACGAGGAACTGGAGCTGGTCAAGCTGGCCGCGCAGTTCCCCCGCATCGTCGAAGCCGCCGCCGCCGCGCGCGAGCCGCACCGCATCGCCTTCTTCCTGGGCGATGTCGCTGCGGCCTTCCACGGCTACTGGAACCTCGGCAACGACCGCGTGGAAAAGCGCTTCGTTAACGCTGCCGACGCTAACCTGACCGGCGCACGGCTTTTCCTGGCCGCGCAGATCGGGCAGCTTGTCCGCAATGGCCTGGCGCTGCTCGGCGTCGAGGCGGTGGAGGAAATGTAACTCATGGCGAACTGGGGCCAGAATCAGGAAGCCGGGGACTTGAGCGCGGCGCGTTCCCCCGCAGGGTTCGAGAATTCGGAGCAGGCTCCGAACAAGCTCGAACTCGGTGATGGGGACGTGCGCCTGCCCTGGCTCGAGGGCGAGGACGAGGAGTTCGAAGACCAGCAGGGCGGGGCTTCCGGCCAGACCCTGCTGCTCGTGGCGCTCGCGGTCGTTGCCATTCTCGTGATCGTCGGGGGCATCTGGTGGGCCACGCGCCAGAACGCGGAGCAGCCGCTGGTTGCCAGCGGCGGCGTGATCGAGGCGCCCAAGGAGCCCTACAAGACGCGTCCGGAGAACCCCGGCGGCGATATCGTGGCGGGTACCGGCGACACCAGCTATGCGGTCGCCGAAGGGCAGAGCCGCGTGCCACGGATCGACCAGCGCGACGTGCCTGCGCCGGCAGCGGCCGTTCCGCCGGTTACTCAACCTTCTCCGGAAGCGAAGCCCTCGGCTACGGCTAGCGCGAAGCCGGAGCCGGTGGTGAACGGTGTCGGCGTACAAGTCGGCGCCTATACCTCGAAGTCCACCGCCGAAGCGGGCTGGGGTGCGCTAAAGGTCCAGTATCCCGCGCTTTCCGGCGTGAACCATCGCATCGTCGAAGGACAGGCCGACATCGGCAAGGTCTATCGTCTTCAGGCGGTCCCAGGCGACCTCGCTGCGGCGCGTGCGCTGTGCAGCGGGATGCGGTCGGCCGGGCTGAGCTGTCAGGTGAAGCAGTAAGAAAAGAGCAGGGGAGCATAGCCCCCCTGCACCCCCATTACCGTCCAGGTCACGCGGACCAACCACGTCGCGCGCCCATGGTGGCGTCGGAAGACATAATGGCTGCGCCGCAGGGAGCGCACTACGCGTAGGTAGCGCGCGGCGCTGACATTCCGAGGGTCTGGGGGATCATCCCCCAGGTCTTCCCCCTTTCCACACTTCCCAACTTGCAAAATCTTGCGAAAATCGCAGAATCCTGCGACCAACCGCGATTATGACACCCGCCATCTTCGGCCTTTCCGGGCTGACCCTCAGCGCCGACGAGCGCGCGTTCTTCCGCGATGCCGATCCGGCCGGCTATATCCTGTTCGGCCGCAACGTGCAGGACCGCGAGCAACTTCGGGCCCTTACCGACGATTTGCGGTCCATCCACGGTCGTGACCGGCTCTATATCACCATCGACCAGGAGGGCGGCCGCGTCGCGCGGATGAAGCCGCCGGTGTGGTGCGCCTATCCGCCGGGGGAGGCCTTCGACAAGCTCTACGACCTTGCTCCCGCCAGCGCGATCGAGGCGGCACGGGACAATGCCGAGGCGCTCGGGCTGGACCTTGCGGAAGTGGGTGTGACCGCCGACTGCCATCCGCCGCTCGACGTGCGCCATCCCGGGGCGCACGACATCGTCGGGGACCGTTCCTTCGGCGCCGACCCGATGCGCGTGGCGGCGCTGGGCCGCGCAACGCTCCAAGGACTGGCGCGCGCGGGGATCGTCGGCTGCGTGAAGCATATTCCCGGCCACGGCCGCGCCATGGCGGACAGTCACAAGGAACTGCCCACGGTCGAGGCGGGCGAGGAAGAGCTTGAGCGCGATATCGAGCCGTTCCGCACGCTCAGGGACGCGCCTTTCGGCATGACCGCGCATGTGCGTTACACCGCATGGGATGCGGAGAACCCCGCTACCCTCTCGCCCTTCGTGATCCGCGAGATCATCCGCGAGCGCATCGGCTTCACCGGCCTGCTGATGAGCGACGATCTCGACATGCAGGCCTTGTCCGGCAGCGTGCCCGAACTGGCGGAGCGCGCTATCGCGGCTGGCTGCGACCTCGCGCTGAACTGCTGGGCGAAGATGGACGACATGGTCGGCATTGCCGCACGGCTGCCAGCGATGAGCGCGCAGACGGTCGACAAGCTGGAGCTTGCGCTCGGCTCGGTTGCGGGCGCGCAAGGTACCGGCACCCACGCGGACCTGCTGGCGCGGCGCGATGCCCTGCTGGCGCTGGTGGCCTGAACGTGGCGACGGCTTCCGAACTTCCGCTGGGCCTGCCCGGCTCCGATGCCGCCTGGGACGGCGAGGATCGAGCCGAAGCCCGCAAGGAAGCGCTCTATCTGGAAATCGACGGCTGGGAAGGGCCGCTCGACTTGCTGCTGGACCTTGCGCGGCGGCAGAAGGTGGACTTGCGCCGGATATCCATCCTCGAACTGGTGGCGGCCTATCTCGACTATATCGAGCAGGCCGAGGCGCTGCGGCTGGAACTGGCGGCGGACTACCTGGTGATGGCGGCGTGGCTCGCCTACCTGAAATCGGCGCTGCTGCTGCCCAAGGACGAGCAGGCCGATCCCAGCCCCGAGGAACTGGCGCTGCGCCTGCAATTGCGCCTGCAACGCCTCGGCGCCATGCGCGAGGCGGCGGCGCGGCTCATGGCGCGCGACCGGCTGGGCCGCGACGTCTTCCTGCGCGGCGCACCGGAAGGCCTTCGGGTTGAGCGCAAGTCGGCCTGGCAATGCTCGTGGTACGACCTGGTGCGTGCCTATGGCGACGTGAAAGTGCGCAGCCAGCCGGTGGTCCACATGGTCCGCGAACGCATGGTCATGACCCTGGACAGCGCCATCGCCCGCGTATCCTCCATGCTCGGCGTCTCGCTGGACTGGATGGACCTTCGCGATTTCCTTCCCACCGCTAGCGACAGCTGGGCCAATCCGCAATTGCGCCGCTCGGCGCTGGCCTCCAGCTTCGTTGCCGCCCTCGAACTCGCGCGTACCGGCAAGGCCGAGATCGCGCAGGAGCAGACTTTCGGTCCGCTTCGCCTCAAGGCCTGTAAGTAAGATGCAGCAATCGATGGATGACCTGACGCGCGCCGTGGAGGCGACGCTTTTCGCGGCCGAGCAGCCGCTCACGGTCGAACAGATTTCCGGCCACCTCGGCCAGGCTGACGTGCGCCCGGCGCTCGCCCGCTTGCAGGCGGATTACGAAGGGCGCGGCGTGCTGCTGGTGGAGCGTGGCAAGCGCTGGCACTTCGAAACCGCGCCCGACCTTGCGCACCTGCTGCGCCGCGAGAAGGAAGACGTGCGACGCCTTTCGCGCGCCGCGACCGAGGTTCTGGCGATCGTCGCCTATCATGAGCCGGTCAGCCGCGCGGAGATCGAGGCGATCCGCGGCGTGCAGACCGCCAAGGGTACGCTCGACGTGCTGATGGAGGCCGGCTGGGTGCGCGTCGCCGGGCGCCGCGAGGTGCCGGGCCGCCCGGTGATCTACGCCACGACGCCCGATTTCCTGGCCCATTTCGGACTCGGCTCGCTGCGCGAACTGCCGGGGCTGGAGGAACTGCGCGCGGCGGGTCTGCTCGATCCTGTGGATGACGAGATGATCCAGACCGGCCTGCGTCCCGGAAAGGTGCCCGGCGAAGACGAGGAATCCGACGGGGAGGACGCCGAAAGCCTTGAGGATCGCGACCTGTTCGACGAAGATGACGACCGCACTACCGTGGCTGGTCAGAACAATGACAGGCTGGCAAGTTCGGGGGAAAGTGCCTAGATGGGCACTATGCGATCGGAATCGGTCGCAGGGTTTTTGGAGTTGAGGTTATGGGTAGCTTCTCGATCTGGCACTGGATGATCGTCCTGGTGATCGTGCTCGTGCTGTTCGGACGCGGCCGCGTGTCGGAAATCATGGGTGACTTCGGCAAGGGCATCAAGAGCTTCAAGCAGGGCATGAACGAGGAAGAGAACAAGTCCTCGTCCACGACCGCCCCGCAGATCACCGCCCAGCAGGGCGATGCTCCTGTGAGTCCGGCGAAGGCCGAAAACAAGACCGAACAGTCGTAAGAACGCGACGGACCCGCGCTCGCGATGTTCGACATCGGTGCTTCAGAACTTCTGATGATCGTTATCGTGGCGGTCGTCGTCATCGGACCGAAGGACATGCCTTTGGCGATGCGCACGGCCGGGCGATGGATCGGCAAGATGCGCAAGATCTCCGGTCACTTCCGCTCCGGCATCGACGCCATGGTGCGCGAGGCCGAACTGGAAGAAATGGAACGCAAATGGCGTGAGCAGAACGAGGCCATCATGAAGGCCAACCCGGTTCTGCCCGACCTTGACCAGATGTCTGCGCCCACGGATTCGCCGAAGCTCGCCGAATCGCATCCGGCCGTGGATACGGTGGATGCGCCGGCGGTCCAGCCCGAGGCCAACCCGCAGACGGCAGGGTCCGGGGCAGCTCGTTCCGCCGAAGCGAAGCCGTCCGGGCAGGCAGAGCTGCATCTTCCGCCTCCGCCGCCCTGATTTCAGCCCCGTTCCTCTGTTAGAAGCCGCACCATGCAGCCCTTCCGCATTTCAGACATCGACGATTCGCAGGCGCCGCTGCTCGACCATCTGATCGAACTGCGCGCCCGCCTCGTGCGGGCCTTCCTGGCTTTCGCGGTGGCCTTCGGGATCTGCTTCTATTTCTCCGGCGACATCTTCGCCTTCCTGGTGCGTCCGCTGACCGAGGCGTTTCCACCTGGCCAGGGCAAGCTGATCTACACCAAGCTCTACGAAGCCTTCTTCGTGGAAGTGAAGATCGCGCTCTTCGCGGCCTTCTTCATCAGCTTCCCGGTCATCGCTAACCAGATCTGGGCCTTCGTGGCGCCGGGGCTCTACGCCAAGGAAAAGAAGGCCTTCCTGCCGTTCCTGGTCGCGACTCCGGTGCTGTTCACGATGGGCGCGGCTTTGGCCTACTACGTGGTCATGCCTACGGCCTTCCACTTCTTCCTCGGTTTCGAGGGGCAGAAGGGCGGGCTCAAGCTGGAAGCGCTGCCGGGCACCGGCGATTACCTGGCGCTGGTGATGCAGTTCATCCTGGCTTTCGGAATCAGCTTTCTGCTGCCGGTGTTGCTGATGCTGCTCAACCGCGCCGGTATCATCACACGCGCGCAGTGCGTCGCCGCGCGGCGCTATGCCATCGTCGGCATCTTCATCATCGCCGCCGTCGCGACGCCGCCGGACGTGATCTCGCAGCTTCTCCTCGCGGTGCCGCTGCTGGCGCTTTACGAGGGCACGCTGCTGTTCATGTGGTTCACCGAAAAGCGCGATGCGCGCGACAAGGTGGCCGAGGAAACTCAGGCTGCAGTCGAAAGCGGTACGCCCACCGCGTGACCTGACGTGCGGGACGGGGGAGCGCGTCGCCGCTCCCCATCGTCTCCTAGCGGCCTGCGGTATCCTTGACGGGGACCACCCGATCCTTGGACGACGACCAGGCCAGCTTCCCACCGATCCAGGTTTCGAGAACTTGCGTGGTGCGCAGCTTGTCGGGCGTTGCGAGCATCGGATCGGCATCGACGAACAGGAAGTCCGCGCGATAGCCCTTGGCGATGCGGCCGAGGCGATCCTCCGCGAACATCGCATAGGCCGCACCGGTGGTATAGGCATTGAGCGCGGCTTCGCGGCTCAACGCTTCCTGCGGCTGCCATCCGTTGAAGGGCTGGCCATCGGCACCCTGGCGGGTGATGGCGACGGCAAGGCCGACGAAGGGCTTCGCGGGCTCCACTGGCGTGTCCGAGCCGAAGGCCAGCTTGGCGCCGGTGGCGGCGATCGATTTCCACGCATAGGCACCGGCGAGCCGGCTCGGCCCCAGGCGGGCTTCGGCCATCGTCCGGTCCGAAGCCTGGTGCTGCGGCTGCATCGAGGCGATCGTGCCGAACCTGCCGAAGCGCGGCAGGTCGGCGGGGTCGACGATCTGCGCATGTTCAATGCGCCAGCGGCGATCGCCCTTGTAGGTAGCCGAAAGCTCCTCGATCGAATCGAGGACGGTGGCGTTGGCTTTGTCGCCGATGGCGTGAACCGCGACCTGATAGTTGTCCATCGCGGCGCGGCTCATGAGGTTGTTGAGCTGCGTCTCGTTCATGCGCGGCAGGCCGGTCGTGCCGGCGGCATCGGCGTAGGGCTGCTTTAGCCAGGCTCCGCGCGAACCCAGCGCGCCGTCGAGATAGAGCTTCACCCCGTTCATCTTGAGCCGGTCTTCATAGAGCCACGGCGTGGGGCGGGGGCCGCCGATCAGCGTCATGTTGTCGATGCCGTCGGCATAAGCGACGATGCGGATACGCAGGCGGCCAGCGTCGGCGGTGCGGCGCATCGATTGCCAGTCCTCGATCGAGGTGCCCATGTCGGCAATGGCGGTGACGCCCTGCGCCAGCAATGCAAGTTGCGCCTCGCCCAGAGCGGTATCGCGATCCTCGGGCCGGGGCTTGGGCATCTTCGCCTCGACCAGCGCCATGGCGCCGTCCACGAAGACGCCGGAAGGCTGCTTGCCACCCGCCGCGCGCAGGATTTCTCCTCCCGCCGGGTTGGCGGTTGCAGCGGTGACCCCAGCCGCAGAGACCGCGGCGGAGTTCGCCCAGCCCGCGTGGCCGTCGACACGGGTGAGCCAGGCCGGCTTGCCGCCGGTCGCGCCGTCCAGTTCGGCGGCGGTGGGCATGCGGTCGAGCCCCCACTGCACCTGGTTCCAGCCGCTGCCGAGGATCCACGGCGCGTCCGGATGGGCGGCTGCCCAGGCGGAGATTCGCGAAAGCGCCTCGTCGAGCGACTTGGCCATGGACAGGTCCAGCGTCATCTTCGCGAAGCCGGTGCCCATGACGTGGCCGTGGGCATCGATCATGCCGGGCACGACCGCGCGGCCCTTGCCGTCAACCTGATAGTCGACCTTCTTGGGCCGCTTGTCGCCGTGCTTGTAGACGTCCGCGATGCGCCCTTCGCCGTCGATCAGGAAGCCTTCGAAGCGCTCAACCCCGCCCTTGCCGTCTGCCGTCACGCCATCGACATTGTCCACGAGAACGTCGGCCAAAGCGCTTGGCGCCAGTGCGGGGCCAGCCGCGATGGCGGTGGAAGCGAGCAGCAGCGCGATGGCTGCGCCTGTCCTGGAATTCACTTGATACCCTTCTTCGGGAGCCGTTTGATGATGGCGCTGGTGTCGAGGCGGCCGCCGCCCTGCGCCTGGATATCGGCAAAGAACTGGTCGATCAGCGCGGCGACGGGCAGCGATACGCCCAGGCCGCGCCCTTCATCGAGGCTGAGGCCGAGATCCTTGCGCATCCAGTCGATCGCGAAGCCGAAGTCGAACTTGTCCTCGTTCATCGTCTGCCAGCGGTTGTCCATCTGCCAGGACTGGGCGGCGCCGCCAGAGATCGCCTCGTAGACCTTGTCCATGTCGAGGTGGGAGGCCTGCGCGAAGCGCACGGCTTCGGCCAGGGCGGCGACGTTGCCGGCGATGCAGATCTGGTTGGCCATCTTGGCGATCTGGCCTGAGCCTGCCTTGCCGACGTGGACGATGCGGCTGGAGTAGGCCTCCATCACCGGGTGCGCAGCCTCGATCGCCTCGTCCCGGCCGCCGCACATCAGGGTGAGCGTGCCCTTTTCGGCACCGATCTGCGATCCCGTCATCGGCGCATCGACGCAGTGGATGCGCAAGTCCCGCGCCTCGACCGAGATCTGGCGGGCGATGCGCGCCGAAACGGTGGTGTGGTCGATGAAGACGCCGCCCTTCTTCAGCATGCGGAACACGCCGTTCGGGCCGAGCACGACTTCGGAAAGATCATCGTCGTTGCCGACGCAGGTGATCACGACGTCCGCGTCCTGCGCCGCATGTGCCGGATTCGCGGCGATGCGATGGGCAAGGCCGGGATTGTCCTGCGACCATTTGTGGGCCCGCTCGGGCGAGCGATTGAAGATGGTGAGTTCGTGACCGGCCAGCGCGATATGCCGCGCGATGGCACCGCCCATGACACCCAGGCCGATGAAGGAAACCTTGCGTTTTTCGCTCATGGCAAGCGTTCTAGCGGTTTTTGCACGAAAGCAAACCGCAAGAAGCAGCGAAATCTGTTCGTTTCGGCGCAGTCTTCGCTGCGTCGGGCGACGGAGGGCGGCTTCCTTATGCCGGAATTCGAACAACAATATTACAGCGCGAAACCGCGAAGGGAATTTTTCCTAACGCGATGCTTTCCATTCGGCACGCTTTCCTTTAGGCGCGGCCATCATGGAACAGCCATTGCTCAAGATCGCTGCGGAGCCCGAACAGGCCACGCTGACTGTCGAAGACGTTCGTGCGGCGGCGGAGCGGATTATCGGCAAGGTCGTTCGCACCCCCACACTTCATTCCACCACGCTCAGCGCGATCACCGGCGCGGATATCTGGCTCAAGTTCGAAAACCTTCAGTTCACTGCCGCCTACAAGGAACGCGGCGCGCTCAATGCCCTTCTGCTTCTGGATGAAGAACGCAAATCGCGCGGCGTGATCGCCGCTTCGGCCGGAAACCACGCGCAGGGACTGTCGTATCACGGCACCCGGCTTGGCGTGCCGGTGACGATCGTGATGCCGCGCACCACGCCGACCGTGAAAGTGATGCAGACCGAAAGCGTCGGCGGCAAAGTCGTGCTCGAAGGCGAAAGCTTCGATGAGGCCTATGCCCATGCCCGCAAGCTGGAAACCGAACTGGGGCTGACTTTCATCCACCCGTTCGATCATCCGCACGTCGCGGCGGGGCAGGGCACCGTCGCACTGGAAATGCTGGAGGACGTGCCGGACCTCGACACGCTGGTGCTGCCGATCGGCGGCGGCGGCCTCGCCACCGGCATGGGCACGGCGGCGCGCGCGATCAATCCGGACATCCGCCTCGTCGGTGTGGAGGCGCAGCTCTATCCCTCGATGTACAACCTGCTCAAGGGTACCAGCCTGCCGATCGGCGGCGACACTCTGGCAGAAGGCATCGCGGTCTTCGCGCCGGGCCAGTTCACGTCCTCGGTGCTGCGCGAATTGCTCGATGAGTTCCTGCTCGTCAGCGAACCGGGTATCGAGAGCGCTCTGGCCCTGCTGCTCCAGATCGAAAAGACGCTGGTCGAAGGTGCGGGCGCCACGGGCCTTGCGGCCGTCATGGCCAATCCGGAGCTGTTCACGGGCCGCAAGGTGGGCATCGTGCTGTCGGGCGGCAATATCGACACGCGCCTCCTGGCCAATGTCCTGCTTCGCGACCTGGCACGATCCGGCCGTCTTGCGCGGTTGCGGATCGGCCTCCAGGATCGCGCGGGCGCGCTGTTCAAGGTGGCCAAGGTGTTCCACGAGCACAACGTGAACATCATCGAGGTCTTCCACCAGCGCATCTTCACTCACCTTCCGGCCAAGGGTCTGGTCACCGAGATCGAATGCGAAGCGCGCGACAAGAATCAGCTCGATGCGCTCGTCGCCGCGCTGCGCCGCGAAGGTTACGAGGTGAAGCAGGTCGAGACGGAATAGCCTGAATTGAACCGGCCCACGCGAATCGCGTGAAAGCCATCTACAATAAGGCGGGGGGCAGCATCGGTTGTCCCCCGTCTTTGCGAATCCGCATGGAGGAATGGGATCGGCGCGCGTTCAGGCGTTAACTGTATGCATGCAATCCGCTAACCTCCGACCCGGAAAAAGAACCAAAGCGGGACAACCGGGCGGAATCAGCGCCCCGTTGGTCTCGATTTTGATACGGGTCGGGCTCGTTTCGTGGTTAAAACGCTTTCAACCGGCGTATCGGCTGGGCATATTCAGGGCTAACAGGAGGCACTGTCGGCATGGCGGCGGCCCCCATCAGGCTAGAGGATCACTTTCGTCCGTGACGGCACCCGTTCGCTTTCCCCGGTTCTTCGTGACCAGCCCGGCTCCGTGCCCCTACTTGCCGGGACGCAGCGAGCGTAAGGTCTTCACCGAACTGAAGGGGCCGCACGCCGATTCGCTCAACGATGCGTTGGGGCGTATCGGCTTCCGCCGCAGCCAGACCGTGGCCTATCGCCCCTCCTGTCTTGATTGCAACGCTTGCGTCTCGGTGCGCGTGGTGGCGAATGAATTCGCGCCGTCCGGCACGCAGAAACGCCTGCTGAAGCGCAACGGCGATCTGGTTGCCACGATCTGCCGCCCGTGGTCCACCAGCGAGCAGTTCGATCTGCTTCAGCGCTACCTTTCCGTCCGTCATCCCGAAGGCGGTATGACGTCCATGGACGAGGTGGATTTCGCCGACATGGTGGAACACACGCCCGTCACCAGCTACGTCATCGAATATCGTGAGCCTTCCGACGACGGGGTAACCCCCGGCCGCCTGGTGGCCGCTTGCCTGACCGACCGCCAGTGCGACGGATTGTCGATGATCTACAGCTTCTACGATCCTCACCATGAAGGTCGTCAGGGGCTGGGCACTTACGTCATTCTCGATCACATCCGCCGCGCTGCCGAGATGGCCCTGGCCTATGTCTACCTCGGCTACTGGGTAGAGGGTGCGGCGCGTATGCAGTACAAGGTCCGCTTCCGGCCCATGGAAAAGCTGGGCCGGGCAGGGTGGGAGCGCATTTCTCCAGCCGAGCACGACCAGCTGATCGCCGCCGCCGTCGCCAATCCGCGCAGCCGGGAAGAAGTGAACGAGGGCGCCCGCAAGGACGGAGTTCCCTCGATCACCCGATAAGCCGGCAATATGCCTATGCAGCGGCGTAGAGCGCTGCTTCTTCGGCACGGCGCCGCTTCAGGCCTTCCATGACTTTGCCGTCGTTGTAGATCCACTTGCCGAATTGCGCCGCCGCTTCGGCATGGCGGCCTTGCCGATGCAGCTTCGTGAGGGTCGCCTTCGCGATAGCGCCCGTATTGTAGTGAAACGAAACCAGCGCATCGAACTGGCCTTGCGACGTCGCCGCGTCGCCCAGGGCGGCGGCGACTTCCCGGGCATAGCGGACGAGCGCGGCATCAAGTCGCGCATCGCATTGCGCCTGCGACCAGACCGTTCCTGGGCCGACATCCGGCCCGGTGGAGCCCCAGCCTATCGTCCATGGCGTGCCGTCCCAGCTGCCGGGGTCGGGATAGGCTTCGATCATGCCATCGGGGCGCCGCCGTGCACAGCCTTCCCATTTGCGGATCAAGGCTTGTCCAGCGTCTCCCAGCTCCAAGGCGGGGGCTGTAACGTCGCCGAGGGCCTTATCGATTGCATGATCGAGGGCAGCGATTTCGGCGGTGGTGAAACCGCGCCCGAGCAGAAGGCGTACTTTATCGAAAATCGGCTTGCGGTAGAGCATCGGCCTCTCCTTGCTTGAGGAAAAGGCGGATCAAGTAAGCCGGATTGGGGGGTGTAGGAAAACGGTTTCTCGTGGCGAAACCGTTTTCCCGTTCATCAGAGCCCGTTTGGAAATTCGCTGAAGGCGAATTTCGCGGCACCGGCCCACACCCCCACGCTACCACCCGCAGGATACTAACGTTGGGTGGTAGGGTGGGGGCGCGGGCCGGTGCCGCTCCGAAAATGCCCTCTTGGGCATTTTCAAAACAGACTCTCAGACGTCGAGATTGGCGACGTTGAGTGCGTTTTCCTGGATGAAGTCGCGGCGCGGTTCGACCACGTCGCCCATTAGCCGGGTGAAGATCTCGTCGGTTACGTCGGCATCCTCGACCTTGACCTGAAGCAGGGCGCGGTTTTCCGGATCGAGCGTGGTTTCCCAGAGCTGCTCGGCATTCATTTCGCCCAGGCCCTTGTAGCGCTGGATCGAAAGGCCCTTGCGACCCGCGGCCAACACGGCTTCGAGCAGTTGCGACGGGCGGCTGATGATGTCGCCACCGGCGGTGGGACGGGTTGCCGGTGCTTCGTCGTCGCCATCGGTCGCTTCCGCTTCCACGGCTGCCGCAGTGGCGCGGACGAAACGGGCGGTGGCGGAATAGACTTCCGAATTTTCCACTGCGAGCTTGGCGAGCTTGCGCGCTTCCGCGCTGGCGAGGAAGCCGGCCTCGATCTTGTGATGATCGGTGACGCCGCGCCAGAGACGTTCGATCTCAAGGTTACCGGCCTCGGTGAGGCGGGCCGACCACCGCGCTTCGGGGTCGCCCAGGTCGAGCCACTTGGTCGCGCGGTTCAGCGCCGAAGTGCGGTCCGCGGCGGAAAGATCGGGCGCGAAGGCGCCGGCGATGGCCAGGGCTTCGATGATGACGGGGTCGAAGCGGCGCGGCACGAAGCCCATGATGTTGCGCATGCGGATCGCATGTTCGACCAGCGCCTCAAGGTCTGCCCCGGTGCGGGCGCCGCCTTCGGTTTCCAGGACGCGGCCCGAAAGGCCGGCCTCCACCAGATAGCGGTCGAGCGCGGGGTTGTCCTTGAGGTAGACTTCCGAACGCCCCTTCGCGACCTTGTAGAGCGGCGGCTGGGCGATGAAGAGGTGTCCCGAGCGGATGATGTCGGGCATCTGGCGATGGAAGAAGGTCAGCAGCAGCGTGCGGATATGCGCGCCGTCGACGTCGGCGTCGGTCATGATGACGATCTTGTGGTAGCGCAGCTTTTCCAGGTTGAAATCGTCGCGAATGCCCGTGCCCATGGCCTGGATCAGCGTGCCGACTTCCTTCGAGGAAATGATGCGGTCGAACCGCGCGCGTTCCACGTTGAGGATCTTGCCCTTGAGCGGCAGGATCGCCTGGGTCTTGCGGTCGCGGCCCTGCTTGGCGGAGCCGCCTGCCGAATCGCCCTCGACCAGGAACAGTTCGCACTTGCTGGGGTCGCGCTCCTGGCAGTCGGCCAGCTTGCCCGGCAGCGAGGCGATGTCCATCGCGCCCTTGCGGCGCGTGAGTTCACGCGCGCGCTTGGCGGCTTCGCGCGCGGCGGCGGCGTCGATCACCTTCTGGATGATGGTCTTGGCGTGGCCGGGGTTTTCCTCCAGCCATTCGCTCATCTTGTCGGCCATCAGCGATTCGAGCGGCTGGCGCACTTCCGAGCTGACCAGCTTGTCCTTGGTTTGCGACGAGAACTTGGGATCGGGCAGCTTGACCGAGACGATCGCGGTCAGGCCTTCGCGCATGTCGTCGCCCGAAAGCGAGACCTTTTCCTTCTTGAGCAGGCCCGAACGCTCGGCATAGCCGTTGAGCGTGCGCGTCAGCGCGGCGCGGAACGCGGCGAGGTGGGTGCCGCCGTCACGCTGCGGGATGTTGTTTGTGAAGCAGAGCACGTTCTCGTAATAGGAATCGTTCCATTCGAGGGCGACTTCCATGCCGATGCCGTCCTTGTCCGCGCCGATCGCGATCGGTTCGGGCATGAGGGCCTGCTTGTTGCGGTCGAGATACTTCACGAAAGCGCCGATGCCGCCTTCGTAGTAGAGGTCGTGCTCGACGGCTTCCTCATGGCGCTTGTCGCGCAGCTTTATGCGCACGCCCGAATTGAGGAACGCGAGTTCGCGATAGCGGTGTTCCAGCTTGTCGAAATCGAACTCGGTGACGTTCTTGAAAGTCTCGGTCGAGGCAAGGAAGGTGACGCGGGTGCCTTTCTTGAAGCCGTTGTCGTCCGGATTGTCGCTCACCTTGGGGGCCGGGCCGCGCACTTCCAGCGGGGCCACGGCATCGCCATGGGCGAACTTCATCCAGTGTTCCTTGCCCTCGCGCCAGATCGTGAGTTCCAGCCATTCGGACAGGGCGTTGACCACCGAAACGCCCACGCCGTGCAGTCCGCCGGACACCTTGTAGGCATTGTCGTCCGAAGTGTTCTCGAACTTCCCGCCCGCGTGGAGCTGGGTCATGATGACTTCTGCGGCGGAGACGCCTTCCTCGGCATGGATGCCGGTGGGAATGCCGCGGCCGTTGTCTTCAACGGAGACCGATCCGTCGGCATTGAGTTCGATGAGCACGAGGTCGCAATGACCTGCCAGTGCCTCGTCGATGGCATTGTCCGAGACTTCGAAGACCATGTGATGCAGGCCCGAGCCATCGTCGGTATCGCCGATGTACATGCCGGGACGCTTGCGGACCGCGTCTAGGCCCTTCAGGACCTTGATCGAATCCGCGCCGTAGCTGTTCTGGTTCTTGCGGTTGTCCAGGGTGCCGCGGTCGGCTGCGGTCGCGGGCGTGTTGTCTTCGGTGCTTGCCATGGCGAGCATATAGGGTTTGACGGTCATAAACCCAAGCAAAAGCGGCTCCGCTACGGGTCTTTTCCACAAGAGACGGAGCCGCTTGCGCCGCTCTGCCGCCAGACCGCGCCGAGTTGCGAAAAGTTGCGCGCCGCGCACGAGAGGCGCGAGGCATTGCCGTGCGCGAGGCAACAAAAAAGGCGGCCACATGGGCCGCCCTTCTGTCTAGTCGGAATGCCGATCCTCAGATGAGGGTGACGGCAAATGCCAGAGCGCTCACACCCAGCGCTGCGGCGAAACCGAACGTCTTTTCGACGATGGTCATGGAATTGCTCCTGCAAACTTATTGTTTTGTTTTTATCGCATGCCTGGCGTTTCTCATCGCCATGCTGCAAGTGCGAGATAGGCGTGCTTGGAATTATCGCAATGTCGAAAGTAACAATATTGCTTGCACGTTTTGCAATTGTATTCCTGGGAGTGCCTTGGGCGAAAATGGCTTGTCCGCGCCCGCGAATACTGGACACCCGAACTATCCCGCTATAGTGGCCGCCCATGACTAATCAGACTTCTGGCCAGACCTCACAGCCGTCCGATTCCATCCTGATCGTCGACTTCGGCAGTCAGGTGACGCAGCTTATTGCTCGCCGCGTGCGCGAAGCCGGCGTCTATTCCGAAATCGCCCCGTTCAATGCCGCGAAGGAAGCCTTCGCCCGCATGAAACCGGCCGGGGTCATTCTCTCGGGCTCGCCGGCTTCGGTGCTCGATGAAAGCGGACCGCGCATTCCCGCCGAGATTCTCGAAAGCGGCCTGCCGATGCTGGGCATCTGCTATGGCCAGCAATCGCTGATGCATCAGCTCGGCGGTGAAGTGCTCTCCGGCGATTCGGGTGAATTCGGCCGCGCCTTCATCGAAATCGGCGACGATTGCGCGCTGTTCGACGGGCTCTGGGCCAAGGGCGAGAGGCATCAGGTGTGGATGAGCCATGGCGACAAGGTGACCAGCCTTGCCCCCGGCTTCCGCCCGGTCGCCTCCAGCGAGGGCGCGCCTTTCGCGGTGATCGCCAACGACGAGAAGCGCATCTATGCCATGCAGTTCCACCCCGAAGTCGTGCACACGCCCGACGGTGGAAAGTTGCTGAAGAACTTCGTCCGCCACGTCTGCGGACTCGCCGGCGACTGGACCATGGCCGAGTTCCGCAAGACCAAGGTCGATGAGATCCGCGCCCAGGTCGGCAACAAGCGGGTGATCTGCGGCCTGTCGGGCGGTGTCGATTCGGCGGTAGCCGCGCTGCTGATCCACGAAGCGATCGGCGATCAGCTCACGTGCGTCTTCGTGGACGGCGGTGTGCTGCGCATGGGCGAGGCCGAGCAGGTCGTCAGCCTGTTCCGCGGGCACTACAACATTCCGTTGGTCCACGTCGATGCGTCGACGCTGTTCCTGAACGGCCTGGCTGGTGTCACCGACCCCGAGGCCAAGCGCAAGTTCATCGGCAAGACCTTCATCGACGTCTTCGAGGACGAAGCGAAGAAGATCGGCGGGGCCGAATTCCTGGCGCAGGGCACGCTCTATCCGGACGTGATCGAATCGGTCTCGTTCACCGGCGGTCCTTCGGTGACGATCAAGAGCCACCACAACGTCGGTGGCCTGCCCGAGCGCATGAACATGAAGCTCGTCGAGCCGCTTCGCGAACTGTTCAAGGACGAAGTTCGCGTGCTCGGTCGTGAACTCGGCCTGCCCGAAATCTTCGTGGGCCGCCACCCGTTCCCCGGACCGGGCCTGGCGATCCGCATCCCCGGCGAGGTAACGCGCGAACGCTGCGACATCCTGCGCAAAGCGGATGCGATCTACCTCGAAGAAATCCGCAACGCGGGCCTCTACGACGCGATCTGGCAGGCCTTCGCAGTGCTGTTGCCGGTAAAGACCGTGGGCGTCATGGGCGACGGCCGCACTTACGACAGCGTCTGCGCGCTCCGTGCCGTCACTTCGACCGACGGCATGACCGCCGATATCTACCCCTTCGACGCCACTTTCCTGTCACGCGTCGCCACTCGTATCATCAACGAGGTCAAGGGCATCAACCGCGTGGTCTACGATTACACCTCGAAGCCGCCGGGCACGATCGAGTGGGAATGATCTTCGCTCATCGATGAATTCCAAAAAGCCGGTCTCCATGGGGAGGTCGGCTTTTTCGGTGTTCAGAGGAGGAGATCGGGGCCTTCGTGTCGTAGCAGGAAGGCCTTGGCTTGCAGGCCTCCGGCGAATCCGGTTAGTGCGCCGCTAGTGCCGACGACGCGGTGGCATGGCGCGATGATTGAAATGGGGTTGCGTCCGTTGGCGGCTCCGACCGCGCGACTGGCGGTAGGGCTGCCGAGAGCGACAGCGATCTCGCCATAGCTGCGGGTCTCGCCGAATGGGATGGCAAGAAGCTGCTTCCAGACGCTCTTCTGAAAATCCGTTCCACGAAAGTCGAGCGGCAGATCGAAGGCGCGGCGTTGGCCTGCGAAGTACTCCATCAGTTGCGCTCGGGCGGCGACGAGCACCGGGTGGTCCGCATCGTCCTGCACGTCGCCCAGTCGCACGCGCAGCGGATCGTCGTTCTCCCATAGTACCGCGACCAGTCCGGTGTCGCTGGCGATCAGGGTCAATTCACCGACGGGAGAAGGCATTTTGCTGCGGGCGAGAGCCACCGGGATCGTCCTTGGTGCGAGGGGCTAAGCGATGTGTGCATTCTCGCACAGCCTACAAAAGGAAGAGGGGGCCTTCTGAGCGGGCCCCCTGTCCTAACGCTTATTTGGCAGCTTTAGGTCGGGTATAAGGGACGAATTCTTGCAGCGAGACGAAGCCGTTCCACATACTCGGGGTCGTGCGATCGCGTAGCTGGATGGTGTCGAGCCGACAAAGCTGGCTTGAGTATAGTTTCGTCACCAGAATGTTGTCGGAATCAAGCGTTTCGGCGTTGGCGGGCCGGTTCACGTAATAGGTGCTGCCAACGCGATAGACGATCGCCGTCTTGTCGACGATCTGGGTATTCTGGGCCTGGTTGAGCGAAATGCAGTTCACCGGCTTGCCGGCCACCCGGCCGTCGAGGATCTTGGCGAGTTGCTCTTCGCCGGTCAGTTTCTGTTTTGCGTTCACGGTGGGCGCGGCAAACAGACTGCCCGCGATCAGCGTGGCGCCGACGACATGCTTCAGTGACATGGTCAATACCTCACTTTCCCAACCCTAGGCCGTGGGTATGGCACAGTTCGGCTTAACGCGGGCTGAAGTGCCATGGTGGTTTCCCCGCGGTTTCCTTTGGAAAAACCTCTGCTGCCGACCTTACGCAGTGCCGCCGACGGTGATGCCTTCGATCAGCAGGGTAGGTTGGCCGACCCCGGCGGGGATGCTTTGGCCGCCCTTGCCGCAGACGCCGACGCCGCGGTCGAGTTCCAGGTCGTTGCCGATGCCGGTCACGCGGGTGAGCACCGAGGGGCCGTCTCCGATCAGCGTGGCGCCCTTGATCGGGGCGCCGAGCTTTCCGTTCTCGACCTTGTAGGCCTCGTTGCACGAGAACACGAACTTCCCCGAGACGATGTCGACCTGGCCGCCGCCCATCGACTTCACGAAGATGCCGTTCTTCATGCGTGAGAGCAATTCCGCGGGATCGTCCTGGCCGGCCTTCATGAACGTATTGGTCATGCGGACCTGCGGGGCGTGGGCGTAGTTTTCGCGGCGGCCATTGCCGGTGGACTGGACGCCCATGAGGCGCGCGTTCATCCGGTCCTGCATGTAGCCCTTGAGGATGCCGTCCTCGATCAGCACGGTTTCCTGCGTGGGCGTGCCCTCGTCGTCGATCGACAGAGAGCCGCGACGATCGGCGATCGAACCGTCGTCGACGATGGTGACGCCGGGTGCGGCCACGCGCTCGCCGATGCGGCCTGCGAACGCGGAAGTGCCCTTGCGGTTGAAGTCGCCTTCGAGGCCGTGGCCCACGGCTTCGTGCAGGATCACGCCGGGCCAGCCGGGGGCGAGCAGGACGGTCATCTCGCCGGCCGGAGCGTCCACGCTTTCGAGGTTTACGAGCGCCTGGTTCAGCGCGGTGTCGATCGCGCGGTTCCAGTTGGCGGGATCGAACAGCGAATCGTAGAGATGGCGGCCCCCCATGCCGAACGAGCCGGTTTCGCGGCGGCCGTTGCTTTCCGCGACGATCGAGACGCTGAGGCGCACCAGCGGGCGCACGTCGGTGGCGATGAAGCCGTCCGGCCGCACGATCTCGATCACCGACCATTGCCCGGTCAGGCTGGCGCTGACTTGCGAGACGCGCGGGTCGCGGGCGCGTGCGGCGGCGTCGATAGTCTCCAGCAGCTTCACCTTCTCCTCGAAGGGCACCAGATCGAGCGGCGAGACATGAGTGTAGAGGTGGAGGTTGCTCTTCTGCGGCGGGGCGGCGCGCACGGCGCCTGCCGGATCGAGCAATTGCAGGGTCTCGCCCGCGCGGCGGATGGCGGCGGGGGAAATCTCGTTGGCATGGGCGAAGCCGGTCATCTCGCCGGTGACGCCGCGCAGGCCGAAGCCCGCGTCGCGCGAATAGTCCGCCGTTTTCAGGCGGCCGTCATCGAAGCCGAAAGCCTCGGTAGCCATGAACTGCATATAGAGTTCGCCGTCCTCGCAATTACGCAAGGTTTCGGCGGCGAGCGCCTGGGCGTCCTCGGGCGAAAGCTGGCGGTAGAGGAGCGAGCGCGGATCGGTGATGGTCATGCCCCCGATATAGGCGCCGCGTGGCAAGAGGCAATAAAGGCCTTGGGGCCGGGCGCGTGTTCCAGCGTATCGCTGTGCGCCCGGCACTAGGCCCAATCAGGCAAGTCCCAGGAACAGCCCGGCCAGCGCGGCGCTCATCAGGTTCGACAGGCTGCCGGCGCAGAGGGCGCGCACGCCGAGCTTGGCGATGATCGGGCGCTGGTTGGGCGCAAGGCTGCCGGTCACGGCCATCTGGATGGCGATCGACGAGAAGTTCGCGAAGCCGCAGAGCGCGAAAGTCACCACCGCCACCGTGCGCGGGGACAGCGCGCTCATCTGGCCGAGATCGATGAAGGCGACGAATTCGTTGAGCACGATCTTGCTGCCGAACAGGCTGCCGGCCTGCATCGCCTCGTTCCAGTCCGGCGTGGCGAGCAGGTAGAAGATCGGGGCGAAGATATAGCCGAGCAGGCCCTGGAAGGTCACGCCGCTAAAGCCGAACAGGCCGCCGATCCAGCCGACCATGCCATTGGCGAGCGCGATCAGCGCCACGAAGGCCAGCACCATGGCGCCAACGGCGACGGCCAGCTTCACGCCGGTCTGCGCGCCTTGCGAGGCGGCCATGATGATGTTGGCGGGCTTCTCTTCCTCGTGCTCGACGGCTTCCGGCTCGTCGACGTGGACGCCGGGGAGATGGGTCACGTCGGCGCGGTTCAATGCGGCGGCAGCGGCACCGGCGGGAGGCAGGGTGCTCTCATGCACGTCGGGCTCTTCGCCTGCCACGGGACGCGGATCGGGCATGATCAGCTTCGCCATGAAGATACCGCCCGGTGCCGACATGAAGGCGGCGGCTACGAGGTAGTCGATGCGGATGCCCATCGAGGCGTAGGCTGCCAGGATCGTGCCGGCCACGCCTGCCAGGCCCACGCTCATCACGCAGAACAGCTGCGAGGGATTGAGGCTGGCGAGGTAGGGCCGGATCACCAGCGGCGCCTCGCTCTGGCCTACGAAGATGTTCGAGGCGGCGCAGAGGCTCTCGACCTTGCTGATGCCGGTGAGCTTTTCCAGCCCGCCGCCGATCCAGCGCACCACCAGCGGCATGATCTTGAGGTAGTAGAGGATCGAGATCAGCGAGGCGAAGAAGATGATCACCGGCAGCGCGGAGATGGCGAAGCTGCGTCCGCCGATCTCGGGGCTGGCGAGGGGGCCGAACAGGAAGTCCACGCCGGCATGGGCATAGCCCAGCAGGCTTTCCACGCCGGAAGCCGCGCCGCCGAGCAGATCCTTGCCGAGCGGCACGTAGAGCACGAGCGCCGCCAGGCCCGCCTGCAAGGCGAAGGCCGCCCCCACCACGCGCAGGCGGATTGCCCGGCGATTGGTGGAGAGCAGGAAGGCGACGGCCATGATGAGAACGATGCCGAGCAGACTGTAGGCGACGTGCATCGTCCCCGTTTCTCCGAAAATACGTGCTGAATCTGTGCGCAAACCTAAAGGCGCGCATTCATGACGGCTAGTGCAATTGTTCCGCGCCCGTTAGAGCATCGCCATGGAACCGCAAGCCCCCTCCACCGCGCAATCCCGCGCCATCGCCATTCCCCGCTCCATGTTCGTGTTCTCGACACTCTATGGCGGGTTGGTCGTCCTGGCGGGTGTGCTGGGCATCAAGATCGCCTCGCTCGGCCATTGGCCGGTGCTGGGAGACCTCGCCGTCGAATCGGGAATCTTCGCGTTTCTGCTGCTCGTCGTGCTGTCGAGCGCGGTGGCCGAACTCCATGGGACGGTCGTGGCCAATCGCCTTGTGCGCTTCGGATTCATCCCGCTGATCGTGTCTATGTCGCTGCTGACGCTGGTGATCCACGTCGTCCCGCCTGCCCCGTTCTGGGACGACCAGGAGGCCTATGCACGCCTGCTGGGCCAGGGCGCGCGCATGCAGTTCGCCGGTCTGGTGTCCTACGGCGTGTCGCAGACGCTCAACGTCACGGTGTTCTCGCGCCTGTCCGCCGGCCGAGACGGGCGGATGCTGATGCTTCGCGCCTGGATCGCCAGCCTGCTGTCGCAAGTAGTGGATACGCTGATCTTCATCACCATCTCCTTTGCGGGCGTGCTTCCGCTGTGGGACATCATGGGCGGGCAGATCATCTCGAAGCTTGTACTCTCCACGATCATGGTGCCTCCGTTCATCTGGCTGTTCGTCAAGCTGGGTCGAAAGCTGGATGGAGAGTGAAATAAACGGTCGTTCGGGCACGGAAACGGGTTTTATTTTTGTGCAGGGGGATTAAAGCGCCGCCATGCCGATTCCGCACGATCCCGCCATGCTCTCGAAAGCCGAGACGCTCGTCGATGCGCTGCCTTACCTGCAGCGTTATGCCGGTCGCACGTTCGTCGTGAAATACGGCGGCCATGCCATGGGCGATCCCGAATTGGCGCGCGATTTCGCGGAAGACGTGGTCCTGCTCAAGGCAGTGGGCATCAACCCGGTGGTGGTGCACGGCGGCGGTCCGCAGATCGGCGCCATGCTCAAGACCATGGGCGTCGAATCGCGCTTCGTCGACGGCCTCCGCGTGACCGACAAGCAGACTGCGCAAGTGGCAGAAATGGTCCTGTCGGGCGTGATCAACAAGGAGATCGTCGGCTGGATCGCGCAGGCCGGCGGCAGGGCCATGGGCATCTCCGGCAAGGACGGCGGCCTCGTCACGGCCAGCAAGGTGCAGCGCACCGCCAAGGATCCGGACAGCAATATCGAGCGCGTGGTCGATCTCGGCTTTGTGGGCGAACCGGCGAAGATCGACATCGGCGTGATCGAGACGATCTCGGCCGCCGGCATGATCCCGGTGATCGCGCCGATCGCGCCGGGCGAGGATGGCCAGACCTACAACATCAACGCCGATACGATGGCCGGTGCCGTCGCCGCGGCGCTGGGGGCATCGCGCCTGTTCCTGCTCACCGACGTGCGCGGCGTGCTGGACAAGGAGGGCGAACTGCTGACCGATCTGACGCCCGCGGACATCGTCCACCTCCAGCGCGACGGCACGATCTCCGGAGGCATGATCCCCAAGCTGGAAACCTGCATCCACGCGGTGGAAGCCGGGTGCGAGGCCGCCGTCGTGCTTGACGGGCGGGTTTCCCATGCCATGTTGCTGGAAATTTTCACGCAGGAAGGTGCAGGCACGCTGATCCGGGCGGGCTGATCGAACTGCAAGAGGAACTATCCGGCTGAAAGGCGCTTCGAAGCCCCATGCGTAATACCGTCGTCATCGCCAGTGCCCTGTCGGCCATCTCTCTCCTGCTTGCCGCCTGCAACAGGGAGCCGTCCGTCGAGCCCACCGGCGATGCGACTGTCTTCGCCAGCGAGGCTATCGCTGCTTCCGAAGAGCCGGTCGTCGACGCCTCGCAGGGCGCGGACAGCGGCCTTGCCGCGCAGCTCGATCAGAGCGCACTGGGCGAACGCCGCGATCCCGAGCGCCTGCTGCGCTTCTACATCAATGCCCTGCGCATCGGCGATTGGGAGGATGCCGCCAGGGCCTGGACCCTCGACGCCCAGATGACGCCGAACCGGCTGGCCGAAGAATTCGGCGGTGATGCCGGTCCGCGAATCGCGCTGGGCCGGGGCGACAGCAGCAATGCGGCGGGTACCCTGTTCTACGAGGCGCCCGTGGTGCTCGACTTTTCCGACGGCCGCTCCTCGCGCCGGGGCACGATCGTCCTGCGCCGCGTCAACGACGTGCCGGGCGCCAGCGAGCAGCAGCTCAACTGGCGGATAGAGCGGATGTCCACGGTCACCCGCTAGGACGGATCGACATTCAGGTCATGCGGGCCTGCGAAGCGCGATTTCCTGCGCTTCGGTGCTCACGGACCGAAAGTCCGCTGCGCTCCGATGCTCGAAAATCACGCTTCTCGGCTCCACCTGACCTGAATGTCGATCCGCCCCAGGGCACGTGGGTATTCAGCCCATGCGGGCCTCCGAACAGCAGCCATCCCGAAAACTCTGTAAGCGAGCATTGCTCGGCCCCCCAAGGCCCGCTCCCGCGCTTGCTCCCCGCCCCCTGCCTCGGCTATCAGGCGGGCGCTTCATTCCTCAGAAAGGCCCCACGCCCATGCTCGGCGGTGTGATCAACGCCCTTATCTACCTCGTCCAGATCCTGACGACCCTCGTGCTCGTCCAGTTCGTGCTGGGCCTGCTGATCGCCTTCAACGTGGTGAACCTGCAAAATCGGTTCGTCGAGGCGGTCTGGCGCGCGCTCAATGCCCTGCTGGAGCCGATCCTCGGCCCGATCCGCCGGATCATGCCGAATACTGGCGGGATCGACTTTTCGCCGATGGTGCTGATCATCGGCCTCAACGTGCTCATCATGATCCTCCAGCCGATGGCCTATGCCTGACATGACCGCTTCGAACATCATCGACGGCAAGGCCTTTGCCGAAGGCCTGCGCACCCGCATCGCCGTCGTCGCCGCCGATTTCGAGGCAAAGGCCGGCCGCAAGGCGGGCCTTGCGGTCGTGCTCGTGGGAGAGGATCCGGCCAGCCAGGTTTACGTCCGCAGCAAGGGCAAGCAGACCGTGGCCGCGGGCATGGAGAGCTTCGAGCACAAGCTGCCCGCCGATGCCTCGGAAGCGGAACTGCTTTCGGTGGTCGAGCGGCTCAACGCCGATCCGGCGGTGGACGGCATCCTCGTCCAGCTGCCGCTGCCCGCGCAGATGAACGAGCAGAAGGTCATTGCCACGATCAATCCCGACAAGGATGTGGACGGCTTCCATGTCGTCAACGTCGGGCGTCTCGCCACCGGCCTGCCGGGCTTCGTTCCCTGCACGCCGCTGGGCTGCGTGATGCTGCTGAAGGACCGGCTGGGTTCGCTTTCCGGGCTCGACGCCGTGGTGATCGGCCGCTCGAACATCGTCGGCAAGCCGATGGCGCAGTTGCTCATCGCGGAAAGCTGCACGGTGACTGTCGCGCATAGCCGTACGAAAGACCTGCCGGACGTGGTACGCCGCGCCGACATCGTGGTCGCCGCCGTCGGCCGTCCGGAAATGGTCAAGGGCGACTGGCTCAAGCCGGGTGCGACCGTGATCGACGTGGGCATCAACCGCGTTCCGGGCGCCGAGGAAGGCAAGACCCGGCTGGTGGGCGACGTCGATTTCGCTTCCGCCGCACCGGTGGCCGGCGCCATTACCCCGGTGCCGGGCGGGGTAGGGCCGATGACCATCGCCGTCCTGCTGCGCAACACGATCGTCGCTGCCCATCGCAACGCGGGTCTCACGCTGGACGAGAGCGCGCTTTGAACCCGGCGCCGCGCTCGGTGCAGGCGGCTCTGGTGGCAGGGGTCGCCTTGCTGGCGGCCTTCGCCGTTCCGGCCGATGCCCGCAGACGGCCCGAATATGCGCCCGGCGCGGGCACGGCCAACCCGAGCGCCCTTGTCGCGGCGGAGATCGCCTTTGCGCGGACGGCGCGGGAGAAGGGGCAATGGAAGGCGTTCGGCGAATTCGCCGATGACGATGCCGTCATGTTCGTGCCCGATCCCGTCCGCGCGAAGGATTGGCTCAGCGGCCGCAAGGAACCGGCGGCGCCGTTGCAGTGGCAGCCCCATCAGGTCTGGATGAGCTGCGACGGCACGATGGGCGTCACCAAGGGCGCTTGGCAGCGCCCTGACGGGTCGGTCGGCTATTTCACGACGATCTGGCAGAAGCGCAAGAAAGGCGATTATCGCTGGGTTCTGGATCAGGGCGACGATCTGGAACAGCCGCTCAAGGAGCCTCAGATGCTGTCCGCTTCGGTGGCCGATTGCGCGCGCGGTCCGGGCGGCGACGAACTTTTGGTCGAGCGGGACAGGGAGAATGGTGTCCCCGGTATGGATGGTCGTGGCCGTTCCAAGGATGGCACGCTGACGTGGCGGTATCACGTCGATCCCGACAAATCGCGCTGGCTTCAGGTTTCGCTGCTGAAGAACGGCGCCATGACCGAAGTGCTGCGCAGCGACGTAGCCGCGCCCAAGGGGCCATAGACCGAATGTACGAACTTTTCCTCAGCGCCTTCGTCACGCTCTTCGTGGTGATCGATCCGCCGGGCTGCGCACCGATCTATGCGGGGCTGTCAGCCGACGCCACGCGCTCGCAGGCGATCTCGATGGCGGCCCGCGCGTGCCTGATCGCCACGGCCATCCTGGTGGTCTTCGCCCTGTTCGGCGCGCGGCTGCTGGGCGCGCTGCATATCGAACTCAATGCCTTCCGCATCGCGGGCGGCATCATGCTGTTCATGATCGCGATCGACATGGTCTTCGAAAAGCGCACCCAGCGCCGCGAGGAACGGGCCGAGAAGATCATCGCCCACAATGCCGAGACGCCCCAGATCGACGACGTTTCGGTGTTCCCCATGGCGATGCCGATGCTGGCCGGCCCCGGCTCGATCGCGACGATCATGCTGCTGACCTCGCGCGCGCATGGCATGGAGCAGACCGTAGCGGTGCTGGCGGCGATGATGGCGGTCATGGCGCTCAGCTTCGCGGCGCTTGCCGCGGCGGGACCGCTGATGCGGATCCTGGGCGACAAGGTGGAAGCCGTCATCACCCGGCTGCTGGGCGTGCTCCTGGCAGCGCTTGCGGCACAATATGTGATCGATGGGGTGAAGACGGTCCTTTTGCAGTAAAGAGCGAAATTCAGCGGGCGTTCAGCGGCTTGCGGCAGTCTGATGCCTCTGCTTGCCCAGGAGAGTGCGATGCTCCGCCTGCTGACTGCCGCTTGCATTGTGCCTCTGCTGCTGGCGGCATCCGGGGTGAATGCGCATATCGTCGGTCCTCCCGCACCTCGGCCGAGCAGTCCGCCTTATGGCGACGCCCGGCAGAAGGACGACGAAGCGCGCTATCGCCTCGATCTTCGCAAGGTGGACAAAGTCATTCGCGAGGGACGAGAGACCGGGCGGCTCTCCAAGCAGGACGTCAAGGAGCTGCGCCGGGAGCGGGAGCAGATCGGATCTCTGGCGCAGCGCTATGGCGAGGACGGAATGTCGCCGCGCGAAGCGGAAGAACTCTACATGCGCGAACGCGTGCTGGAGAGTCAGGCGCGACTGCCCGGCAAGGGCAAGCTCTGAGGTTTGGTTAGGCGCTTTGGCGCGGCTCCAATTCCGACCAGCCGCTTACCTCAGCCTTCTGGCTCAATCGCTCCCGTCATCCTGAACTTGGTTCAGGACGACGGGGAGTGACGTCGAGGGTGCAGGGACGAATGTGCCTCAGAAGCACTTATTGCAGCGTCACGCCGCCATCGTCATCATCGTCCGAATGGCGGCTGAAGAACTGCATCAGCTGCACCAGCAGTTCGCAACGCACCGGCAGGGTGTCCGCTTCGAGCAGGGCCTGTTTGGCGGCGGCGTCGAAAGGCGCGATCTGGGATACGCCGTTGATCAATGACTGATCGTCGAGCCGGCCGACCTGGTCCCAGTCCACGGCATAGCCTTGGGCATCGGCGAATCGCTTGGCCTCGCGTTCGAAACTGGCGCGTTCGATGGGGGCGAGCACTTCGTCATCGCGCTCCGGCAGAAGTTCCGCCTCTATCTGGCGGAACGGCGTGGTCACGTCGAGTTCGTGCAGCAGGCGGAATCGCGATTCGCCGGTGAGCACGATGTTGAAGCGTCCGTCCTCCAGCGCTTCCACGTCGCCGATGCGGCCCAGGCAGCCGATGGAATAGAGCCGCGCGCCCTCGACCGGGCGCTGCGGCTGGATCATGCCGATGCGCCGGTCGCGGGCGAGTGCGTCGCTCACCATTGCCCGGTAGCGGGGCTCGAAGATGTGGAGCGGCAATTGCAGCCCCGGATAGAGCACCGCGCCCGGAAGCGGGAAGATGGTGATTCGCGTCACCGTCAGCCGAACAATACGGTGGAGAGTTTGCGGCGCGTTGCAGCGACCCAGAGATCTTCGAGGCCGGTGGCTTCGAAGATCTGGAGCAGCTTGGCGCGTGCGGCGCCATCGTTCCATTCACGGTCGGCGGCGACCATGCGCAGCAGCGTGTCGGCGGCGGCATCGCGCTCACCCGCAGCGAAAGCCGCGTTGGCGAAGGCGAACTGCGCGTCCATGTCGGCCGGACGCTCGGCAGCAGCGGCGCGTAGGGCGGCCAGCTCGCTGTCCTCGGGCTTGTCCTTGGCGAGCGCGAGTGCGGAACGAGCGCGTTCCACCAGCGGGTCCGCGGCAAGCGCGGGTTCGAGGCTGGCGAGCACCTGTTCGGCTTCCTCGACGCGGCCCGCGAGCACGAGTGCGCGCACGAAGCCGGCGATGACTTCGGCGTTCTCCGGCGCAAGTTCGAGGATCTGCATGAAGATCGACGCCGCGCGCTCACCGTCGCCCTCGGCCAGTGCTTCCTCGCCCATGGCGATCAGCGGTGCGAGGTCCGGCTGGGCTTCGGCGCCGTCAGGCTGGATCGGAAGCTGGGAAAGCAGCTGGTCCAGCGTCTGCTTGAGCTGCGATTCGGTGCGGGCATTGGTCAGGTCCGCCACCGGCTGACCCTGGAAGATCGCATAGACCGTGGGGATCGAGCGCACCTGGAACTGCGAGGCGATGAACTGTTCTTCATCGACATTGACCTTGGCCAGGACCACGCCCTTGTCGGCATAGTCTTCGGCCACCTTTTCCAGCACCGGCGTCAGCGCCTTGCAGGGGCCGCACCATTCGGCCCAGAAATCGAGGATCACCAGCTTCGTCATCGACGGTTCGGCCACCGTCTTGCGGAACCGGTCGACCGCCTTCTGTTCGTCGAGGTTGAGACCCATGCTGGCCAAGGTACGTGCTCCCGTGAAAATCGAATGGACCCCTAGATCGTCCCTCGGAAGGGATTTGTGAAGGGTTCTTGTCGGATTGGATGGCGCGGGGAGGGGGTTTTGAAAATTCTTTCGATTTTCCTCTTGCCGACCCCGAAAGGCACTGCTAGTGGCGCGCCTCCACCCCGGACCTGCCGGACTTTCCAGCAGGTCTTGAACGTCAGAGCGGGCGTAGCTCAGGGGTAGAGCACAACCTTGCCAAGGTTGGGGTCGAGGGTTCGAATCCCTTCGCCCGCTCCAGTTCATATAGGGATTTTCCGGTTCGCCGGAAGATTTCCGAAACGCCGAGCGGGCGTAGCTCAGGGGTAGAGCACAACCTTGCCAAGGTTGGGGTCGAGGGTTCGAATCCCTTCGCCCGCTCCAGTTTCCTTCCGTGGAAATCCAGACATCCTCATAGCCTGCCAGGCATCTTCATAGTTTGATCGGTCGCAATACGCGAACGTCCTGATCCGTGCGCTCACCTGCCGTGAACCTCGTTCGCCTACCTCGGCGACGACCTATCGCGGAGGGGTGCGTGAGCGGACTGGAAGCGCTGCTGATCAAGGCCAGGGGCGCGGCGAAGCGGGGCGATGCCGATATGGCGCGCACGCTTTATCGAGAGGCGCTGGGCCGGTTTCCGCGTAACGGCCGGGCTCTCGCGGCCTTGGAAGCACTCGACGCCGCGAATGCGAATCCGCCATCGACCCGGCTCGATGCGATGCTCGGTGCCTATCGGTCCGGGCGCATGGAGGAGGCCGCGCGGGAAGGCGCCCGGCTGGCCGCGGAATTTCCGCAGAGCTTCACCGTCCATAACCTGCAGGGCGCGGCCTTGCTGGCGCTTGGGGTGCTCCCAGCGGCCGAGGCAGCCTTTCGCCGCGCCATCGAGGCCGATCCCGATGCGGCGGCCTGCCGGAACAACCTGGCCGTTACCTTGCGGCGCCAGAATCGCTTCGCAGAGGCCGAGGACATCTACCGCGACGTTATCGCCCGGAATCCCGACTATGCGGAGGCACGGTTCAATCTGGCGAACCTGCTCGACGCACAACAGCGCTGGGCGGAAGCGGAACAGGGTTTCGCGAAAGCCGTGGCGCTCGATCCGGCCTATACAGAGGCGCACTATAACCTCGGAAATCTGCTGGCGAAACGCGGGAGGCGTGAGGAGGCGGTCGAGGCCTATGAACGCGCCGTCGCGCTGAAGCCGGACCATGCGCTCGCCTGGAACAACATGGGCGGCGAACTCCTGCTGCTCGATCGGCTGGATGCGGCCCTTGACGCTTATGCAAAGGCGCTGGCCGCCGATCCGGTCAATACGCAGGCCATGGTCAATCGCGGCAAGGCGCTCGTGCTCAAGGGCGATCTTCCCGAAGCGATCGCGGCCTTTCGCAAGGCCTGGGCGCTGGATCCGGCCGATCGTTCGGCTCTGCTCCAGGCGCTGTTCGAAGAGGCGCACGTCTGCGACTGGAGCAACCGCGCGCAGTTCGGGTTGACGGATGGTCCTTCCGCCGCCGCCGTGCAGCCCTTCGCGGCGCTGCCGTTCGTGGACGATCCGGCGCACCAGTATCGCCGCTCGCTGGCCTGCGCGGGCGTGAAGTTCGGAGCGCCGCCGCAATGCCTGCCCAGTTCCGCGCCATCCGCCGATGGACGCATCCGAATCGGCTACTTCTCGGCTGACTTTCACGACCACGCGACGATGTACTTGATGAGCGGCCTGTTCCGCGAACATGACCGGAGCCGCTTCGACATCCGCTTCTACAGCTATGGGCCGCGTTGCGATGGCGATCCCTCGCGCCGGGCACTGCGCGGTCATGCCGATGCGTTTACCGAGATCGGGCACCTGACGGACGCCGAAGTGGTCGATCGTGCCAGGGCCGACGGGCTGGATATCGCCGTCGACCTCAAGGGCTATACGCGCGGCACCCGCACCGCGCTGTTCGGCCAGCGGCTCGCACCGGTGCAAGTCAGCTACATGGGCTACCCGGGTACGATCGGCCATCCCTGCATGGACTATTTCATCGGCGACGCCGTTTCCCTGCCGGCGGGCGGCGAGGCCTGGTTCACCGAGAAGATCGTTCGGCTGCCTCATTGCTATCAGGCCAACGACGATCGTCGCATCATCGTCCCGGACAGGCGCGGGCGCCGGGGCTGGGGCCTGCCGGAGCGCAGCTTCGTATTCTGCTGCTTCAACCACACCTACAAGATCTGCCCGGATGCGTTCGATATCTGGATGCGGCTGCTTGGCCAGATCGAGGGGAGCGTGCTCTGGCTCCTGCGCTCGAACGGTTGGGCGGAGGATAACCTGCGGCGCGAAGCCATGGCACGCGGCGTCGATCCTGCGCGGTTGGTGTTTTCCGCCGGGGTTCCGCACGGCGAGCACCTGGGACGCTTGGCGCTGGCCGACCTGTTCCTCGACACGTTCGCCGTGGGTGCCCATACGACCGCCAGCGACGCGCTCTGGAGCGGTTTGCCGGTGTTGACGATGACGGGACACCAGTTTGCCGCGCGGGTGGCGACGAGCCTTGTCCATGCGGTGGGTTTGCCGGAACTGGCGGCGCCGGACCGGGACAGCTACGAGGCAACGGCGCTTGCCCTGGCGCATGATCCAAGGGGCCTGAGGGATATCCGCGAGCGTCTCGCCGCCCATCGGCTGACGTCGCCGCTGTTCCGCACCGCCGATTATACACGGGGGGTGGAGGCGGCGTTCGATGAGATGCACCGGCGGCGGTTGGCGGGGCTTTCGCCGGATCATTTCGAGGTGGCTTAGAGGGATATCGTCGTCCCGGACTTGATCCGGGACCGCTGGCCGTGAACAGCTCACCTCTCGGCAGGGCGCTTTTTCGAAAGCTATCGCCTGAAGAACTGGCAGCGGTCCCGGATCAAGTCCGGGACGACGTTACCTCAAAACGAAATCACCGCTTCCCCGATGGCATCCCACACCTGCGCAAGCTGATCGTCCGTAATGCAGTAGGGCGGCATGACGTAGACGGTGTTCCCCAGCGGCCTCAGCAGCACGTTCCGCTCGCGGAAGAAGGCCATGAGGCGCGGCGCCAGGTCGCTCATGTAGCCGCTGGTGCCCGAGGTCTTGAGGTCGAGCGCGGCAATGGTGCCGATCGTGCGCGGATTGTCGAAATGGCAGAACTGGCCGAGCTTTTCGATCCAGGCGGCCTGCTTGCCCGCAAGTGCGGCGATGCGGTCCAGCACCGGTTCCTTGCGCCAGAGCGCCAGGTTGGCGGCGGCGGCGGCGCAGGCGATTGGGTTTGCGGTGTAGCTGGAGGAATGGAAGAACATCCGGGCGCGGTCGGTGGAATAGTGCGCCTCGAAGATCGGTTCGCTGGCCATCGTCACCGCAAGCGGCACCGCGCCGCCGGTGAGCCCTTTCGAGAGGCAGAGGATATCGGGGACGATCCCGGCCTGCTCGCAGGCGAGCAGGGTGCCGGTGCGGCCCCAGGCGGTCATCACCTCATCGGCGATGAAGAGCACGCCGTGCCGCGCGCAGATCGCGTGCATCGCCGCCAGCGTAGCCGGGGCATAGACCAGCATGCCGCCCGCGCCGAGGATCAGCGGCTCGACGATCAGGGCGGCGGTATCCGGCTGGCGGCAGATCGCTTCCAATGCGTCCAGCGTTGCCTGTTCGGCTCCGGCGGCGGGGAAGGGAATACGGCCGACGTCGAACAGCAACGGCTCGTAGGGCTGGTTGAAGACGCCCCGTTCACCCACCGACATCGCGCCGATGGTGTCGCCGTGATAGGAGTTTTCCATCACCACGATGCGGTGGCGGTTCTCGCCGCGCCAGTGCCAGTAGCCGAGCGCCATCTTCAGCGCGACTTCCACGCTGGTAGATCCCGAATCGGAGAAGAAAACCCGCGTCAGGCTTTCCGGCATGATGGCGCGAAGCCCGGCCGCTACCTGCTCGGCGGGCTCGTGAGTCCATCCGGCGAAGATGATCTGGTCCAGCTTACCCGCCTGTTCCGCGATCGCGGCCTTGATACGCGGATGGGAATGACCGTGCGTGGTCACCCACCATGACGACACGGCATCCACCACCGACCGGCCGTCCGAGGTATGGAGCAGTGCGCCCTCGGCATGGGTGACGAGCGGGACCGGTTCCTCCAGGCCGTGTTGCGTGAAAGGGTGCCAGACCGACGATGTCATGCTCTGAAGTCCTCCCTGAAATCCTCGACGCGCCTGAAATCCTCGACGAGGAAGTTTTCGGAGAAGGCCTGGGCCAGGTTCTCCGGGGTCAGCGAGGCCAGACGGGGCAGGCGGCCGAGCCGGCGGACTTGCGCCATGGCGCAGATCGTCGCCTCGCTATCCTCCACCGGATCGCCGACGAAGGCCACGCCCAGCACGTCCACGCCGCGTGCGCGAAGGGCCTCGATCGAGAGCAGCGAATGGTTGATCGTGCCCAGCACCGTGCGTGCCACCAGCACCACCGGGGCCTTCCATCGTGCGAACTGATCGGCATAAGTGGACGTGCGCGTGAGGGGAACCATGACCCCGCCGGCGCCCTCTACCACCAGCGGCCCGTCGACCCGAGGCAGGGCAAGACGTTCGGGATCGATCTCCACGCCGTCGATCTCGGCGGCGAGGTGCGGCGAGCACGGCGTCGCAAGCCGATAGGCTTCGGGCAGAATATGGCCCGCGGGCAGGCCGGAGAGACGCGCGACGCGGTCTCCATCGCCGCCGTCTTCCTCAAGGCCGGCCTGGACCGGCTTCCAGTAATGCGCGCCTAGCGCCCCCGCCAGCGCGGCGGCGAACACGGTCTTGCCGATCTCGGTATCGGTTCCGGTGACGATAAGAGGTCTCATGAAGAAATCGGTTTCCGGTGTAAGTGGCAGGTCACGACTTCGTAAGTCACACTGCATCCGTTTTGGGGGCATCCGCCTTGCGCGAACCTTGCCATGACGCGGCGAAGCTGGCCCGGCGACAGGGGGCGGTGGCCGGCATCGGCGGTCTGGGCGCCGATCGCCTTGAGCGCGTGGAGGAATGCCAGCGGATCGGCATGATGATCGACGTGATCGCGAACCTCATCGACCAGATCGCCGAAAGCCGCGACGCTTGCGAAGCGGGGCGTGCCGGGCACCAGCCCTTCCGCCTCATGCGCCTTGCGCCATTCCGCGAAGCTGCCGGGGCCGAGCGTGGTGATCATCAGGTGCCCCCCAGGCGCCAGCCAGCCCGCCATGCGCGACAGCGCGGCCGGGGCATCGTCGAACCATTGCACTGCCAGGCTGGAGCAGATCAGGTCGAAAGGTCCGCCTTCGGGCGCGCCGTATTCTCCGTCCAGCACGGCGAAGCGATGCCTGCCGCCGGCGCCCAGGCGGCTACGACAGCGTTCCAGCATCTCGGGCGAAAGATCGGTGACGAGCCAGTCGCCGCCACGCGCGGCGAGCGCTTGCGTGAGAAAGCCGGTGCCGCATCCGATCTCCAGCACGCGCGAGTTCTGCGGCAGGTCTAGCGCGGCGATCCGGTCCGCCAGTGCCTGCGCGACCTCGCGCTGGATGCGGGCATTGCCGTCGTAGTCGGGCGCGGCGGCGAAGGCGCGGCCGACACGTTCACGCGGAACGTTCATGCCAGCGCTCCCATCGCTTCGCGCACGATCTCCGCGCAGAATTCCGGGGCTTCCAGCGGCAGGAGGTGACCGCCCGCTTCGCATTCGATCCGGCGCACGGCCGCTTGCGGGAAAACCTGCGCCCGCATCGCTTCCGGCAGGATGGGGTCATGTCCGCCCTGAAGCGACAGGATCGGCACGGTCGGCAGAGCAGCCTCCTCGTCTCGCAGGCGAAGGAGGTCGCCATGCAGGAGGGTGGCATCGATCTCGTCGAAATGCGCTTCCGCGCCGCATTGGCGGCGGAATTCCCCGAGTACGGCGCGCGGGTCTTCGCCGAAGCGTCGCACCATGCGGTCGATCACGCGGATCGGCACGCCGGGGCGGTCCGGCCGGGCCGAAAACCGATCGAAGCCGTTGATGGCGACGATGCCGACGAGGCCCGGCGGAGGCGCGGCCAGCACGCGCATCGCGCCGAAGGAATGTGTGACGGCGAGGGACGGGCCATCCACGGTTATGATCCGGGGGCTGCCGAAGTAGCCCCGATCGTCGATGGCCTGCGGAAGGTCTGCCAGAAGGCGGGCCAGCGGCGTCCAGACCGAGCCGTCGAAGCCCCAGCCGTGGGCGAAGAGCAGTTTCACCGGGAGGCCTCGATCGCATTCAGCAGGGTGTCGACGTCGCTCTCCGCGTGCGTGGCGCGCAGCGCCAGCCGCAGGCGACTGGTGCCGGGCGGGACCGTGGGCGGCCGGATTGCCGAGGCCAGCAGCCCGCTTTCCTCTAGCTTGCGCGAGATGTCGAGCGCGGCGGTTTCGGCACCGATCACGGCAGGCACGATCTGCGTGCTCGACGCGCCGTGATCGATGCCCAGCGTGGCGAGGCCGGAACGCAGGCGATCGCCGAGCGCTGCAAGGTGTGCGCGCTCCGCCTCCATGCCGGGCACGAGATCGAGCGCGGCGTCTATCGCGCCCAGCACGGCTGGCGGCGGCGCGGTGGTGAAGATGAAGCCGCTCGCGGTGTTGACGAGGTAGTCGATCATCACCCGAGAACCCGCGACATAAGCGCCGAAGCCGCCCAAGGCCTTGCTGAAAGTGCCCATAATCAGGTCGATGGCGCCGGGTGCTTCCGCCGAAAGGCCGGCGCCGCCGGGGCCGAGAACGCCGGTGGCGTGGGCCTCGTCCACGAACAGGAAGGCCTGATGGCGGGCGGCGATCGCGGCGAGCCGGGCAATGTCCGCCCGGTCGCCGTCCATCGAGAACACGCTTTCGGTAAGGATCAGCCGCGCCGGTGCCTGGGCGCCCTTGCTGGAGAGCAGTTCCTCCAGGTGGTCGAGGTCGTTGTGGCGGAAGCGGTGCTGCCGGGTGCCGGAAATGGCGAGGCCCGCGTGCATCGATGCGTGGATCAGCCGGTCGGTGAACACCGCCGCGCCGGGCACGGCGGCGAGCAGCGCGGGGATGACCGCTGCGTTGGCCTGCCAGCCGCTGGCGAATACAAGCGCCGCTTCGGCATGTTTGAAGCGGGCGATGCGGGCTTCGATCGCCAGATGCGGCTCGCCGGTTCCCGTCACCAGCCGCGAGGCTCCGGAGCCGGTGCCGTGGGCCTCGGTCCAGACGCGGGCGCGCTCGATCAGCAGCGGGTGGCGGGCGAGGCCGAGATAATCGTTGCTGGAGAAATCGATCAGTTCGCGTCCGTCGCGCCGGATGCGGCCGTGGTCGTCTAGCGCGGCGGGCCGCAAGGTTCGGCGCTGTCCGGCCCGGTCGATCCGGTCGAGCGCCGCGGCAAAGAAGGAATCGAGCCTGCTCATCGGCCTAGCCGGTATGGCAAGCGAGCCTTCCGCACAATGGCAAGTGTTGGGGCAAGTGTTGAGGTAAGGGCGCGCGGGGGTGGAAGCCGTAGCGTTCCTCGTGCGTTGCAATGGGCAAGAGAAAAACAAAGGATACCCGCCTGATGCGAACCCTGCCGCTCTCCATTGCATCGCTTTCATTTGCCGCCATTCTCCTGCTATCCGCCTGCCATTCGGAAGATCGCGGCGACCGGGGCGGGCAGGAAGCGGCCCGCTCGGGCGATCCCATGGCCTTTGCCGATGCCCCCGGCGGCGGCGCGACCGAGGCGGCGGACAGCCTAGCCATGCGCGCCCAGGTAGCGCTCGATCGCGCCGGCTTCTCGCCCGGCGTGATCGACGGTGCGGAGAGCGGTTCCTACGCACTTGCCCTGAGAAGCTTCCAGGAGGCACGCGGCCTTCCGGCAAGCGGAAAGCTCGACCCGGCCACGCAGCAGGCACTGCTCTCGGGCAATCAGGGCGCCACCCGCAATGTCGTTATTCCCAGGGACTTTGCGCGCGGCCCGTTCTTCCCTGACCTGCCGAAGGACATGGCCGGACAGGCGAAGTTCGACCATCTTGGCTATCGCGCCATGTCCGAGGCCCTGGCAGAGCGCTTCCACACGACGCCCGAGACATTGCTGGCGCTCAACGGCCCCGGCACCGTGCTCGGCGCCGGGCGGACGATCCGCGTGCCCGACATTCCCGACGCCGCACTGGCGCAAATCCCGGACGACAAGACCGGCTGGGCCAAGACCCTGCAGAGTCTGGGCGTTCAGGGCGAGCAGCTGAAGGCCGATCATATCGTGGTCGACAAGTCCGATGGCGCGCTGCGGGTCTACGATGCGGCGAACAAGCTGGTCGCCCAGTTCCCGGTCACTACCGGCAGTGGGCATGATCCGCTGCCGCTCGGCACCTGGAAGATCGTGGGCGAGGCGCGCAACCCGGACTATCACTTCAACCCGGACCTGTTCTGGGATGCGAAAAAGAATGCCAAGGACAAGCTGCTGCCCCCGGGGCCGAACGGGCCGGTGGGCGTGGTCTGGCTCGACTTGTCCAAGGAGCATTACGGCATCCACGGCACGCCGGAACCGCAGAACATCGGCAAGACCGAGAGCCATGGCTGCGTGCGCCTGACCAACTGGGATGCGGCGCGGCTGGCGCAGATGGTCTCGGCAGGCACGAAGGTCGTGTTCCAGGCCTGAGCGGGATGGACGGAGCCTGGGCCGGGGTGGATCGAATCCCCCCGCCTTGCGCGCCGGCAGGCTGGAATCCTAGGCCTCTCCGGAGAATGCTTACGTTTTCAGATCAAGGACCTGCCATGAAATTCCGTCCCGCCGCCTTCCTCAGCGCCATCGCCACACTTGCCGCGACCGGTGCCGCTCTGGTCGCAACGCCTGCCGCGGCTGGAGTGACCGCCGAGGCCAATGTGGCGCGTTCGGAAGGCGACTGGGGCGGCGAGCTTGCGGTGGGCATGCCGGTGATCTCGGACGGCGGCTTCAGCATCACGCCCGCCGCCGGCGTGTTCTTCCACCACCGCGACCATCCCGGCTATTTCAACGACGATTCGCAGTGCTTCAGCCGGGACAGCGGCGACCGCGTGTCGGACGGCAAGTGCGACAATTCCGGCACCAGGTTCTTCGGCAAGGTGGAAGCCATGTATCGCCTGCCGATGGCTCTGGGCTTCGGCGTGGGCGCTCGCCTGATCGGTGACGATCTGCGCGCTTATGGCACCGTTTCCATGCCGATCCTGCCCCGGATCGACGTGAAGGGCAATTTCGGCGATCACTATCTGGCAGCCGGCCTGCAAGCGCGGTTCTAAGAGTCTGTTCGGAAAATGCCCGAGAGGGCATTTTCGTTGCGGCACCAGCCTACGCCCCCACCCTACCACCCAACGGTAGTATCCTGCGGGTGGTAGGGTGGGGGCGTGGGCTGGTGCCGCAAAATTCGCTTTCAGCGAATTTCCAACGCTCTCTGACGGATACGAGTGGCCTGCCGACGAGCTTGCATTCGAAGGCTACCAGCCTTCGACGAGATCGAGGTAGGCCACCACATCGTTGTCGGTGGCGATGAACAGGCCTTCCTGAACATCCTCGCTCTGCTGCGCGGCGAGGTTCATGGCTTCGGTCAGCGAGCCGTAGAACAGCGTGCTGGCAGCGCCGCCTTCCGACCCGGAATCCAGGTGGTAAAGGCGCACGCTGGCTTCGAGATAAGTCGTGCGCATCAGTTGGAGCCGTCCTCGGGCCGCTCGCGTTTCGCTCCGTCCACGACGCGATCGAGGCGCGCCGTTTCGGCTTCGGCGGCATCGCGCTCGGACTTGGTGCGGCCGTGGCGGGCGCGGCTGGCCTGCGCCTGCTGTTGCGCGGCGTCGCGTGTCCTGGCCTTGCGAGCCATGCGGAGATTGATGATCTGGGCCATGGACGGCCTTTTACAGCGCGGACCCTTTCGGTGGAAGGCCCCGCGCTGCGCTCTGGGATCAGCTGTGGCGTATCAGAACGAGATGTTCAGGAGCCGGCCGAGGAAGATCAGCACGATCGCGCCGATCACCGAGGCGAGGCAACCGGCGCGCTGAAAGTCGGCGCTGCCGCGGGTCGTCACCAGGCCTGCGATCAGCGAGCCGCCGATACCCAGCAGGATCGTCGCGATCCAGCCCATCTCCACGGCGCCGGGGTAGAAGAACCGCGCCAGCACGCCGATGACGAGGCCGCTGATGATGGCGCCGATGATGTTGATCATGATTCGCGAAATCCTTCGAAAGACCGACTTTGGGCCTAGAAGTCGCGAAGTGCGCGACGGTTGCAAAAGGATTCCGGCAGAGGGCGGATTCGAACCGTCGAAATGTTAGGGAAGGCTCGTCTATGGCCCGGCATGATCCCAAGAGATGGGGCCATTTTGCCCAAGTTCTTCCACAAGAGGGAAATCTCCGAAAACGGGCACTCGTTTCATCGCAAGCGGGATTCGTTTCGCCGCCCGTTTTATGTGGAAAAATTTTTACCCGGAGCGTTGAAATAGCCCCTTGCACCAACGCCCGATGAAGGAGTTCTCACGCGTCGCACCGCCCCCTCCCTTGTAAAGAGGGAGGCTCTGCCCAGCTTACCCACAGAGCCTGCCCCCTTGCGTCAGAATGCAGAACAGGCACTATGGGTTGTGGCGCGTCGATCGCGGGGCATCTAGACCTAGAGAAAATCGTCCTTGGGCAGTCAGGTGCCCCGAAAGGCGGTTTTCCGGTGTCCAGGGCTTTTCGCGAAAAGCGCGCGCCAGAGTCGGCCCAGAGTAAACAGGGAATTCGTTCCCTGTTTGTGCTTGTTCGTGATATCCCGGTCGGCCCCTGGCCCTCTGGCGAATCGCGAAGGCTTCGAGCCGGCTCCGGTGCAATGCTGAACGCGCTTCTTGGCGCTTCGATGACGTTGGTTCGATCGGAACGGTCGATATCGGATTAGTTCGATCGTGATGATCGAAAGAGTGCGGCTCGGCAGGCCGTCGAAATTTTTGGACGGCCCGAACCGGCCGGCCTGAACGAACGGGGGCGACAATTGGATTTCAGGAACGGAAGCGACGCTGACGTGAACAGCTCCGACTTAGTGCAGGCAGATATGATTCAGGATGATGGGCAGGTTGAAATGCCCGGTTTCGAGCTTTCCCCCAAGGCTTCGGCCCCGAAGGCTCCGGCCCCAACGGCTCCGGCTCCCAAGGTCGAAGCGGCCCGCGAAGAGGTTCAACCCGCGCCGGTGAAGCTGGAGCGGATGAAGTCTGAAGCCGCCCGGCCGGTGAAGAAGGCTGCGGCGAAAAAAGAAATGGAGGCGGGCGAGAGCCCGGCAATCGCGATGGACAAGACCGATACCGCTACGGCCGCTCTTGTGGCCGACGCCATGCTGGCGGCCGCTGCTGCCGCTCCGGAAACCGCGAAGGCGCGTCCGGATTCGAAGACGATCAATGCCCGCCGCTTCGTCATCGTCACCGATGATTCGCGCGACGCGCTGCTGACCGACTTCGGCAAGGAAACGCTGGACGACCGCTACCTGCTGCCCGGCGAGAAGTACCAGGACCTGTTCGCCCGCGTGGCCGATGCCTATGCGGACGACCAGGACCACGCCCAGCGCCTCTACGACTACATCTCGAAGCTGTGGTTCATGCCTGCCACCCCCGTTCTCTCGAACGGCGGCACCGGCCGGGGCCTGCCGATCTCGTGCTACCTCAATTCGGTGGACGACAGCCTTGAAGGCATCGTTTCCACCTGGAACGAGAACGTCTGGCTCGCCTCGCGCGGCGGCGGCATCGGCACCTACTGGGGCAACGTGCGCGGCATCGGCGAGCCGGTGGGCCTCAACGGCAAGACCAGCGGCATCATCCCCTTCGTCCGCGTGATGGATTCGCTGACCCTGGCGATCTCGCAGGGTTCGCTGCGCCGCGGCTCGGCCGCCTGCTATCTCGACGTCTCGCACCCCGAGATCGAGGAGTTCCTGGAGATCCGCAAGACCTCCGGCGACTTCAACCGCAAGGCGCTGAACCTGCACCACGGCGTGCTGCTGACCGACGACTTCATGGAAGCCGTGCGCGACGGCCGCGATTTCGATCTCAAGAGCCCCAAGGACGGCTCGGTGCGCGGCACCGTCAACGCGCGTTCGCTGTTCCAGAAGCTGGTCGAGGTTCGCCTCGCCACCGGTGAGCCCTATCTGGTGTTCTCCGATACCGTGAACCGCACGATGCCCAAGCATCACCGCGATCTCGGTCTCAAGGTTTCGACTTCGAACCTCTGCTCGGAAATCACGCTGCCCACCGGCCGCGACCACTTGGGCAACGACCGTACGGCCGTCTGCTGCCTCTCCTCGCTCAACCTGGAAACCTGGGAAGAGTGGAAGGGCGAGAAGCGCTTCGTGGAAGACGTGCTGCGTTTCCTCGACAACGTCCTCCAGGACTACATCGACCGCGCCCCGGACGAGATGGCCCGCGCCCGTTATTCGGCGGCGCGCGAACGCTCGGTCGGCATGGGCGTCATGGGCTATCACTCGTACCTCCAGAAGCGCGGCATCGCCTTCGAGAGCGCGATGGCCAAGGCGCTGAACATGCAGATGTTCCAGCACATCGCCGCCAAGGCGGACGAGGCCTCGCTGCTGCTCGCCAACGAGCGCGGCCCGTGCCCGGATGCTGCCGACATGGGCGTGATGCAGCGCTTCAGCTGCAAGATGGCGATCGCGCCCACCGCGTCGATCTCGATCATCTGCGGCGGCACCTCCGCCTGCATCGAGCCGATCCCGGCGAACATCTACACGCACAAGACGCTCTCGGGCTCGTTCGTGGTGAAGAACCCCTATCTCCAGAAGCTGCTCGCCACGAAGAGCAAGGATTCCAACAATGTGTGGAATTCGATCCTGGAGCACGGCGGCTCGGTCCAGCACCTCGACTTCCTGACGCCGGACGAAAAGGCGGTCTACAAGACCAGCTTCGAAATCGACCAGCGCTGGCTGCTCGAATTCGCGGCCGATCGCACGCCCTATATCGACCAGGCGCAGTCGCTGAACCTGTTCATCCCGGCCGATGTCGACAAGTGGGATCTGATGATGCTGCACTTCCAGGCCTGGGAGAAGGGCATCAAGTCGCTCTATTACTTGCGCTCGAAGTCGGTGCAGCGCGCCGGCTTCGCGGGCGGTGGCGGCGTCGAGGCGGACAATACGCCCGAAGCGCCGAAGTTCGAGATCGGCGAGACGACCGACTACGACGAGTGTCTTGCCTGTCAATAATCCAGGCCTGCCAATAATCTGATTGCATTGGCGATTTTTCAGACGCCCCGGCAAGTCCAGCTTGCCGGGGCGTCTTCGTGTCGGCGTGGCATTCATTTTTGCGCAGTTCCGCGCTAAGGGCCGCGCCATGCAGAATGGCCATGCCCCAATGACCCCGCCCAGCGAGAATCCCGACCGCGCACCGATTTGCGTGGCGGCGCTCTATCAGTTCGCCCGCTTTGCGGATTTCGCCGCGCTGCGCCTTCCACTGCTGGCGCTCTGCGAGGAGGAGGGCATCAAGGGCACGTTGCTGCTCGCGGCCGAAGGCATCAACGGCACGATCGCCGGCAGCCACGAAGGCATCGCCCGCGTGCTGGCTCATGTACGGGCCTTGCCGGGCTGCGCGGATGTCGACGTGAAGCTTTCGGGCGCGGACGAGATGCCGTTCCACCGCATGAAGGTGCGCCTCAAGCGGGAGATCGTGACGATGGGGCAGCCCGACATCGACCCGCTGTCCATCGTCGGCACTTATGTCGAGCCGCAGGACTGGAACGCGCTGATCGCCGATCCCGACACGATCGTGATCGATACCCGCAACGACTACGAAGTCGCGGTCGGCACTTTCGCAGGCGCCATCGATCCGCGCACCGCCACCTTCCGGGACTTTCCCGAGTGGTTCCGTGCCGAGCGCGACAAGCTGCTCGCGGCAAGGGGCGACAGCGGCAAGCCGCCCAAGGTCGCGATGTTCTGCACCGGCGGCATCCGTTGCGAGAAGTCCACCGCCTTCCTCAAGCAGGAGGGCGTGGAGGACGTCTTCCACCTGAAGGGAGGCATTCTCAAGTATCTGGAGACGGTGCCCGAGGAGGAGAGCCTGTGGCAGGGCGAATGCTTCGTGTTCGACCAGCGCGTCACCATCGGCCATGGACTGGTGCAGGGCAGCCATGCCCTGTGCCACGCCTGCCGCCGCCCGGTAAACGCCCAGGACCAGTCCTCGCCGCTCTACGAGGAAGGGGTGAGCTGCCCCGCCTGCCACCACGAGCGCAGCGACGAGCAGCGCGCGTCCTACCGCGAACGTCACCGCCAGGAAGCGCTGGCCGCCGAACGCGGCGAACTTCACGTCGGCGCGGTGCGCAGGGCCGGTAGCGAGACGGAGCCCGATGCCGGCTGATCCCGTTCTCTACAGCTTCCGTCGCTGTCCTTACGCGATGCGGGCAAGGCTGGCGCTGCTGGTCAGCGGTGCGGCCTGCGCGTTGCGGGAAGTGAAGCTCTCCGCCAAGCCGGCGGCGATGCTGGAAGTCTCTCCGAAGGGCACGGTGCCGGTCCTCGTCCTTCCCGACGGCACGGTGATCGACCAGAGCCTCGACATCATGCGCTGGGCCTTGCAGCGCAACGATCCGGAGGGCTGGCTCGCGCGCGACGACGCAGCGCTGATCGCGGGCAACGACGGCCCGTTCAAGCACGACCTCGACCGCTACAAATATCCCGAACGCCTCGGAAGCGATGCCCTGGCACACCGCGAAAGCGGCCTCACGTTCCTGCGCGAACTCGACGCGCGCCTGGAACAAGGCGGCCAGCTCTGCGGCGAAGCTCGGGGGTTGGCCGACGCGGCGATCATGCCCTTCGTCCGCCAGTTCGCCGCAACCGATCCCGACTGGTTCGCGGCCCAGCCTCTGCCCTTCCTGCACAAGTGGCTAGGCGATCACCTGGCATCGCCCCTGTTCGCGGCAGCGATGCTCCGACTAGCCCCGTGGCAACCGGGAGACGAGCAAATCCGCTTCGCCGAAACGCTCTGAAACTTCAGGATGTGAGGAAGTGGTGCCGCTTACAGGATTCGAACCTGTGACCCCATCATTACGAATGATGTGCTCTACCAACTGAGCTAAAGCGGCTTGCCTTGATCGGTTCGGGGTGAATACCGTGCCGGGGCAGGGGGCGCCTTTACCGAGCGCGGCGAGATCGCGCAAGGGGCTTTGCGCCCAGTCACGATCATCTTTTTTGGATTTCTAGCCCGTCATAGGCCGAAGCGCAGTTTGATGGCGCGATATCGTTCCAGCAGCAGGGCGGCGCGTTCGTCGGGCGTTACTTTGGCGGTCGTGGCGGGCAGGTGGTTCGACAGGTCGGCGGCCTTCACCCGCCGCGTGCGGAACGTCGCCGGCTGCTGGCTCATCAGGTTGCGGTAGGTCAGGTTGCCGTCCGAAAAGCCCTGCGTGTCGAGCCAGTTGTGCACGCCGGGATCCCGATGGGAAAGAACGAGGCGGACCACGCCGTCTTCATCCACTTTCGTTCGGGCCGGCGTGTAGCTGACGGGGCGATGGAGGAAGTCCATCGATCCCATCAGCGCGCCGCCCATGCCGAACAGCCAGAAGCCTTCATGCCAATCCATCTCGACGATCAGCGCTTCGTCGGGTTCGAGGTGCCAGACCATGTGCGCGGCCATGCGTCCGCGCTTGGCATCGCTGGCGTCGTTGGCGGCCTTGTCCGGCGGGAACATGTTGAGGCTGGCCGGATCGCAGACCCCACGCGAGGTGAGCCAGGCGTGTTCGGGCCAGTCGCGCATCAGGCCGGTGACGAACGCCCCGGCCCAGTCCATCGCCTTGGCCATCTGCGCGGGCGAGGGCAGGGGGCGCGGGGCGGCCATGCCGATCCGTTCGATCGTGAGCGTCGTGGGCGTCTCGCCAAAGGCGTCGAAGGCTTCGCGGATGAACAGTTTGCGCGTTTCCGGGGTGGTGGGAAGCCAGTTCTTCCCTTGAGCGGGCCCCCCGATGGTCACTTCGAAGCGGCCATCCGCGTCGGCTTCGATCTGGTGGCCGAACAGGTTGGCTTCGGGAATGTCGCCGAAGGGTTCGTGGAGGCTGGGCCACTGGGTGCCGGGAATTTTTTCCGGGCGAGGGCCTTGCACCGTGATGTTGAGCCAGCGGGCCGTGCCGCGTTTGCCGATGAGGCGGTAGACGTGATCGCCGGAAATCCAGGCCTGACGGTAGGTGAAGTCGGCCAGGTCGCCGCCGAGCTTCATGGTGGGCGTGGTGAAGCGGTGGATTTGCGGGAAGGCGGGATCGCGCGTTTCCAGTGCGAGGTCGAAGGCCTGGCCGAGGTTCTGCGTCAGAAAGCGGAAGGCATCGGCGCGCTGGACTGGGTTCGATGGATTGGCGTCCTTGAAGGCGGACATTCCGGCGTGCTTCAACTGCTCGCAGAAGCTGTCCCACGCGGTCTTGAGAGCAGCGTCGTCGGTTCCGTCGCCATAGGCCATCGTGTCAGGCTCCCAATCGGGTGAGGAGGTCGGAGA
>NZ_JBJDRF010000025.1:0-72022 GCF_044987305.1 Novosphingobium sp. ZW T3_23 | reverse complement strand
TTGCCCTTGTCGAGCTTGGCTTCGATCACGGTGGCTTCGGCCTCGCGGTCGGGGTTGGCCTTCAGTTCCATGAGTTCGGCCTGGAGCAGGATCTTCTCGATCAGTTCGTCGAGACCGGCGCCGGTCTTGGCCGAGACTTCCACGTCCTGAACGTCGCCCGACATGGCTTCGACGATGACTTCATGCTCCAGCAGACGCTCGCGCACCTTCTGTGCATTGGCCTCGTGCTTGTCGATCTTGTTGATCGCCACGATCATGGGAACGCCGGCGGCCTTGGTGTGATTGATGGCCTCGATCGTCTGCGGCATGATGCCGTCATCGGCGGCGACCACCAGGATCACGATGTCGGTCACATTGGCACCGCGCATACGCATCTGCGTGAAGGCGGCGTGGCCCGGCGTATCAAGGAAGGTGACGAGATCGCCGCCCTTGGTCTTGATCTGGTAGGCGCCCATGTGCTGCGTGATGCCGCCGGCTTCGCCCTTCACCACGTCGGTGCCGCGCAGGGCATCGAGCAGCGAGGTCTTGCCGTGGTCGACGTGGCCCATGATGGCGACGACCGGGGGACGCGGCTTCAGGGTTTCGGGTGCATCGACGTCGGTCGAGGTGTCGATGTCGACGTCGCTTTCCGAAACGCGCTGGATGTTGTGGCCGAATTCGGTGACGAGCAGCTCCGCGGTGTCCTGGTCGATCGTCTGGTTGACGGTGACCATCATGCCCATCTTGAACATCGCCTTCACCAGGTCGGCGCCCTTTTCGGCCATGCGGTTCGCCAGTTCCTGAACGGTGATCGCCTCGGGGACGATCACGTCGCGGACCTGCTTCTCACGCTGCTGCGACTGGCCACCGAAGTGCGCACGGCGTTCCTTCTCGCGAGCGCGCTTCAGCGCGGCGAGCGAACGGGCGCGGGCGCCCTCGTCGTCGTTCAGAGCACGGTTGACCGTGAGCTTGCCCGACTGGCGGCGATCGCCACCCTTGCGATCACGCTCAGGCGTGCTGCGCGGCGGCGGAGCGCCCTTCTTGGCAGCGGCCGGAGCCTTGGGCGCACCCGAAGCACCAGCGTTGCCGCCGGAATTACCGCCAGCATTACCGCCGGTAGCCCCAGCAGTGGAACCGCCGGTGTTCGCAGCAGGTGCGTTGCCGCCGGTTGCGACCGCAGCAGGTGCCGGGGCCGCAGGCTCGGGCTTGCGAATGGGCTGGGGACGCGCGACGGGCGTGAAACGACGCGGCGCGGGCGCCGGGGCGGCCACGGGTGCAGGTGCCGGCTTCGCAGGCTCGGCAGCCTTGGCGACCGGTGCAGCGGCTTCCTGAGCCGGTGCTTCGGGCGCCGGTGCAGCAGCTTCGGCCACGGGAGCCGGAGCTTCCGCAGGCGCATCCTGCTCCGAAGCGGGCGCAGCAGCTTCCGGCGCAGCCTGTACTTCGGCCTCGCGAGCCTTGGCTGCTTCCTCTTCTACGCGCTTGCTTTCCTGGGCGCGGTTGTCCTCGGCGCGGCGCTTTTCTTCTTCCATGGCACGAACCTTCTGTTCGTGCTCACGACGATTCGCTTCCTCAAGCGCGGCGAGACGGGCTTCCTCGGCCTCGCGCTGAAGACGGGCGACTCGCTCCTGCGGCGTCTCGTTCGACGGAATCGGTTTGCGGGGCGGCGGCGGAGCGGGGCGCGGCGGCGCGGGCTGGGCCACCGGCTGAGCCGGCGCTGCCTGGGGTGCCGGCTCAGCAGCCTGAGCCACGGGCGCAGCCTCGACAGCGCCTTCCGAACCCGGCTTGCCGAGCACCTTGCGGCGCTTCACTTCGACCACCACCTTGTTGGTGCGGCCGTGGCTGAAGGTCTGCTTGACCTCACCGGCTTCCACGGAACGCTTAAGCCCCAATGGCTTGCGGCCCAGGGTCGGTTTGTTGTCGGTCTCGCTCATATCTTTCGTCGTGCCCTTCAGTCTCAATTCGTCGCCGCGGGCGCCGCGCTATGCGCCGGCCCGGTGCCACCATCCATACCGTCCCCGTCCATTTCGGCGCGGGGTTGCCCCTGGAAATGCAAAAGGCGCTGCAACTGCGCCGCGACTCGATTGGCCGAGCCGCGATCGTTAAGCGCCAGGTGAACGACGTTGTCGCGGCCCAATGCCACAGACAGCGTCTCCCGGTCCAGAGGCAAGCGTATGCCCTTCAGACCGCTTCCTTCCGCCTCGCTCCCGACTCTCCAGGCCTGGTCGAGCTTGCGCGAGCCGTCTTCGCTCGCATCGGCGGCATGGGCAAGCCATGTGACCCGGCCCTCACGCGCGTTCTGCGCGATCCGGTCGGAACCCATGAGAAGCTTGCCCGATTTCAGTTCGAGGCCCATCCGGTCGGTCAAGGCGCGGATCAGCGCCTGTTCGATCCGATCGGCGAGGTCTTCGGGGATCGTAAGCGCAGCGCCCTTATAAGCGCGCGCCAGTGCTCCCTTTAGTTTGCCCTTCTCGAGCGATTTTTCAAGGTCCGAACGACAAACGCCGATCCACGCGCCGCGCCCGGGGGCACGCGCGTGGATGTCGGGAAGGACCAATCCGTCCGGCGAGATCGCCAGACGGATGTAGTCTTCGCGCGCACCGGTTTCCCCGGAGAGGATGCATTTCCTCTCCGGCCCGGTGCCGTCGATGTCGGAGCTTACGCGCTCATTGCGAGGATTCCGCATCGGCGGCCTCCTCGGTCTGCGGCTCGGCCTCTTCGAGGTCGTCGAACCAGTGCGCACGCGCGGCCATGATGATTTCGTTACCCTGCTCTTCGTTCAGGCCGTACTCGCCGAGCACGCCGCCCTTGTCTTCGTCACGAGCGCGCTTGTTTACCGAACCGTCGCGGCGACGCTGTTCGGTACGCTTCTTCGCGATCAGCTCGTCGGTGGCGAGGTCCGCCAGGTCGTCGAGCGTCTTGATGCCTGCCTTGCCGAGCACCACCAGCATCGCCTCGGTGAGGTGCGGCAGTTCGGCCAGCGCATCCTCGACACCGAGAGCGCGGCGTTCCTCGCGGCTCGCTTCCTCGCGGCGGTCAAGCGCTTCCTGGGCGCGGCTCTGGAGTTCCTCGGCGAGTTCTTCGTCGAAGCCTTCGATTGCAGCCAGTTCGGTCGCGTCGATATAGGCGACTTCCTCAAGCTCGCTGAAGCCTTCGGCCACCAGCAGCTGCGAGAGCGTTTCGTCGACGTCCAGCTCTTCCTCGAACATCTTCGAGCGCTCGGTGAATTCCTTCTGGCGCTTCTCCGAAGCTTCGGCTTCGGTCATGATGTCGATCTGCGAAGCGGTCAGCTGCGAGGCAAGGCGCACGTTCTGGCCGCGGCGGCCGATCGCCAGCGAAAGCTGGTCATCGGGCACGACGACTTCGATGCGGCTCTCTTCCTCGTCGATGACGACGCGGCTTACGGTCGCGGGCTGGAGCGCATTGACCACGAAGGTCGCGGTATCCTCACTCCAGGGAATGATGTCGATCTTCTCGCCCTGCATTTCCTGCACGACGGCCTGGACGCGGCTGCCCTTCATGCCGACGCAGGCGCCGACCGGGTCGATCGAGTGATCGTGGCTGATCACGCCGATCTTCGCGCGCGAACCCGGATCGCGGGCAGCGGCCTTGATCTCGATCACGCCGTCATAGATTTCGGGCACTTCCTGCGCGAACAGCTTCTTCATGAAGTCAGGGTGCGCACGGCTGAGGAAGATCTGCGGGCCACGGTTCTGGCGTTCGACGCGCAGGACCAGGGCACGCACGCGCTCGCCGACGCGGGCGGCTTCGCGGGGGATCTGCTGGTCGCGGCGGATCACGCCCTCGGCGCGGCCGAGATTGACGATGACGTGGCCGAATTCGACCGACTTGATGACGCCGGTGATCACTTCACCCGCGCGATCCTTGAATTCCTCGTACTGGCGATCGCGCTCGGCATCGCGGACCTTCTGGAAGATCACCTGCTTTGCCGACTGCGCGTCGATGCGGCCAAGGTCCACCGGAGGCAGCGGGTCGACGATGAAGTCACCCAGGGCCGCGCCCTTCTGAAGCTTTTCGGCCTGCTTGAGGTCGACCTGCTTGAAGTAGTCCTCGACATGCTCGACCACTTCGACGACGCGCCACAGACGCAGGTCGCCGGTGCGCGGATCGAGCTTGGCGCGGATGTCGTTTTCCGCACCGTAACGGTTGCGGGCCGACTTCTGGATGGCTTCTTCCATCGCCTCGATGACGATCGACTTGTCGATCATCTTCTCCGAAGCGACGGAGTTCGCGATCGCGAGCAGCTCGGCGCGGTTGGCGGAAATCGCACTGGCCATGGCTTAGTCTTCCTGTTCCTCGACAATCTCGTCGGCCCCGCTGACGTCCAGCGGGCGGGTTGCTGCGATCAGCTTGTCCGTGAGGACCAGCCTTGCGGAATGAATGTCGCCGAGTGGGAAAGTCACCCGGCCGGATTTCTTGTCGTCGACGGTAATCTGATCGCCATCGATGCCCACCAGTTCGCCGGTCAGGCCCTTGCGGTTACCGTCCACGGGCGCGGTCAGGTTCACCTTAACCTCGTGTCCTGCCCAGTTGGCGAAGTCCTTGGAACGAGTCAGGGGACGGTCGATGCCGGGCGAGCTGACTTCCAGGCGATAGGCTTCTTCGATCAGCGTTTCGCCGGCTTCTTCCAGAGCATCCATGCGATCGGAAATGCGGTGCGAAAGCTTCACGCACTCCTCGATCACGAGCTGACCGGTAGCCGGGTTCTCGGCCATGATCTGAAGCGCGATCTCGTCGTCGCCGACTTCGCTCTTGCCGAAGATTCGCACGCGCACCAGATCGAATCCAAGGGCCTTGACCTCGGGTTCGATGACTTCGGTAATGCGCGCAATGTCGGCCAAGCCGTTTCTCCGGTAATAATCGAGCTTCTGGCAACGCAGTTTCGTGCCGGCCCCTTCCGGCGCCAGCCCGAACCTTGTTTCACCAATGTCGGGATGAGGCGCAGATAGGCCTGTCGCCGGTAAATTGCAAGAGAGAGTTGGGGTTGTTTCCGAAAGGGCGGAGTTGGCGGCTAAGGCGCCCGCCACATCCCTTGCGAGCTTCGCGGTGCCCTTTGCCCGACCTCACGGTCGGGTAAAAGCGGTCGTCCGTCCGTTTTTGTGCGGCACCAGAGTTTTTAGTTGGGAGCGCCCTCGACATCCGTCGAGGGCTTGCGGCACCAGCCCACGCCCCCACCCGACCTCCCATCAGGATACACTAGTGGGAGGTCGGGTGGGGGCGTGGGCTGGTGCCGCACAAAACGGCCGGACGGCCGTTTTGCCCGACCTTTAGGTCGAATAAAAAAGCAGGCCGGGCGAGTGTTCGGGTGGGGGGGGGGCTCGCCCGGCCTGCGTCCGGTGGAGGGAGGGCCGCCCACCGGAAAGGTTCGGAGTCACGCCACGGCGCGACTCATCAGCCCGGCCCGTCGCATGGAGACCGCGCTGCGTCCTCCGACCACGATGTGATCGAGGAGCTCGATTCGCGCCGCTTCGCACAAGGCGGACAGTCGGCGCGTGGCGATCACGTCAGCCCTGCTGGGCCGCGGATCGCCGGAAGGATGGTTGTGCACGAGCACCAGGCCGGCGGCCTTCTGCTCCAGCGCACGTTGCAACAGCGGCCGATACCCGGCCCGGATCGCGGCCACGCCGCCGGTGGTGCAGGCCACCTGGCCCGCCAGTCGCCCGTCCTCATCGAAGGGCAGTTCCAGCATCACTTCGCTGCCCAGGCACCCCAAGTGAGTCACCAGGGTCTCGAGAAGCCGGGGTGAGACCGGCCGGATGCGACTGCAACCCGGGACCAGTCCTGCCATGAGGGATCGTCGCCATGCCGCCGCTTGCGCAAGACATGCAGTACTGTGCCCAATGCGATCGCCGAGAGCGCCAGGAAGGTGGGCGTGCCCCGCATCACCGCGTAGACGATCGGCGGGATGTCGATGTCCGCCCAGCGGGCGAAATGCGCGCTCAGACTGAGAAGCTGCAACGAGGTTGCCCATAACGGCCATATCCTTCGAGCCTGCAAGGCGAGCACCCCGAACCCGGCCGCGCCCACCACATCGGTCATCAGCGAAAGCGGGTCCACACTGGTGAAGCCGCTGGGCAAAAGGCTTTCTCCGCCGACTTGCAACAGGGCCATCGCAAGCACGACCGCCGCACCCCAGCGCTCGGGAGCGCCGCCCTGCCAGAACGCCAGCAACACCGCCACGATCAGCAGCAGGAAGAAAGCCGTCTGTTCCGGAGCGCCCAAGCCGTTTTCTCCGTCAGGCGGCCTCGACGAGACGCTGCCCGTCCAGACCCTCGTCCACCAACACCGCCTTGTCGGGGCAGCGCACCGGGATATCCATCGTCTCGGCCAGCTTCGACAGGTCGCTATGGGCCCGCACGAGTTCCGAACGCGCCTCGATCAGGCTGCGCTGCATGGCCGCCACGCGCGCCATCGGCCGCTGTGTGCTGTGAGCCGTCTCGACGATTGCGACACGGCCGCGGGCGATTTCCGCCATCAGCTCGCTGGCCTTGGCCAGAAGCTCGTCCATGTCCTTCTCGACCGACTGGATGCTCCGGGTGATCCGCATTCCGACGATATCGGGTGTCATCTTTTCGCCCTCCAGGTCATTCGCCGGCATGGCTTCATCAGGCCGGCGCCGTAAATCAGAGATCGAAGGCATTCGCGGGATGGAAAGGATCGGACCGCTAGAGCAGTTTTCCCAGCGCCTCGGCAATGGCCAGGGTGGCCGCAAGGGTCACCGCCATGGTCAATGCCAACAGGAAAACCGCCGCTACGCGCCCTGCCCTTCCGAACTTCGCATCGAATGCCTCCAGGCCCGACGGCTCGGCGATCCTGGCATCGAACCAATCCGGGTGCCGCGCCATGGGGCGCGCATCGGAAAGAACGAAGACCGGATCGACCGTCAGATCCTGATCGCTGTCTTCCCCTTCTCCGGCGGCGGCGTCGATACGGGAAAAGCCATATGTGGGTTTGCCACATAGCTCCAGAAGCTGCCCATAGAGACGGGCCGTATCCTTGCGATTCTGCGTGTTCCACTTGTCGCGGACGGCATTGATGCGCTGGTCCACGGTGTTGGGCGCGATACCCAGTTCGCGCGCGATTTCCTTGGTGGTGCGGTGCATCAGCAGCAGGTCGAGGACTTCGACCTGCTTCGGCGTCAAGTTTTCCAACAACCCTGTCGCTTCGGAAATGTCGGCTATCTCTTGCACATCGGCCCTCATTAGCGCCTCCCGTGCACTATAACGGCAAATCTCTCTAGGGAAAATCGAAGGATAACCACAAAGGGAACATCCTTAGCCAACCCTTAATGCTTGTCATTCACCAAGAACCCATCGCGGGAATTACGATGCGGAGCTGTTGTCCGAGGATTGGCTGCCTTCGGACAGGCGGTGTTTCTTGATGCAATGCCGTAGTTGATCATAGGAAAGCCCCATGGCGGCCGCCGCGCGGCGCTGGTTCCAGCGGTGCCGATCGAGCGACTCCAGCAGAAGCCCGCGCTCGTAAGCGTCCACCGACGCCCGCAGGCTCGCCCCTGCCTCTCGGTCCGCGCCTTTGAACTGCGCTGCCGGGATCGGCGTGGACGGGGAAGCCGGGGCCGCCACCTCCGGTACCACAACCTCCCGCACCGCTGCCGTTCGCCACGGATTTTCGAACGGATCGAAAACGATCTCCGCAATCGGCGCATATTCATTGGCCCAGCGATAGACGGCACGCTCCACGACATTGCGCAACTCGCGGACGTTGCCCGGCCAGTCGTGCGCCTCCAGCACCACGAGGGCCTCGGGGGAGAAGCCCGGCCAGGTGTCCCACTCCAGTTCCGTCGCCATGCGCCGTCCGTAGTAATCGGCCAGTTCGTAGACGTCCCCCTCCCGCGCCCGCAGCGGCGGGAGATTGATCACTTCGAAACTCAACCGGTCGAGCAGATCGGCGCGGAAGGTGCCTTCCTCCGCCATGCGCGGCAGGTCTGCATTGGTCGCGGCGACCACGCGCACGTCCACCTGGACCGGACGCGACGCCCCGATCCGCGCGATCTCGCCATATTCGATGGCGCGCAGCAGCCGCTCCTGCGCCGCCATCGACAGCGTGCCCAGCTCGTCGAGGAACAGCGTGCCCCGGTCCGCCTCCTCGAACCGCCCGGCCCGTGCCCGCACCGCGCCGGTAAAGGCCCCGGCCTCGTGCCCGAACAGTTCCGCCTCGATCAGCGTCTCGGGCAAGGCAGCGCAGTTCATGGTGATGAGCGGTTCGCCCCAGCGCGGCGAAAGGTGGTGAAGGCGCTGGGCGATCAGCTCCTTGCCGGTCCCCCGCTCGCCGATCACCAGCACGGGGCGTCGCACCGGGGCTGCGCGGCTGGCGCGCTCCACCGCGTCGAGGAAGGCGGTGGACTGACCGATGAACTGAACATCTCTCTCCATTCCCAAATATTAGCGAAATTTCCCATTCATTGGCAATTCATCTTTTCAGCAGGCGGCCGCCAACCCTCTGAAACATCGGAAAACTGCGCCTTATGGAGTTTGGCACGGCCCTTGCGATGACTTGGGCAAATTCACGAGATCCGACAGAGGAACACCACAATGTCCTTCCAGAACGCCAGCTTCGTAGCCAGCAGCCATCAGAGCAAGCAGCCGGCAAGCTTCCGGAACCGCAGCAAGCTCGACTGGGCGATCATCGCCGCCGTGCTGGCGATGGGCACGCTCAACCTCGTCGCCATGGGCGACCGGATCGCGCCGCCGGCCCATGCCGCGCCGGTTTGCGGAGCGCCGCTCCAGTGAGCAGGCTCGACGCCGAAATCGAAATCCTGCAAGGGTCGGCGCAGGATGTCCCGCCCTTCCAGAGCGGACGCGCCCGCCCGTTCACCCCCGGTGAAGGCCCATTTCGCTTCAGCCAGGCCCGCAAGTTCAATCCCACCTCGATCAAAGGAAATGCCAGGATGGGTATCTTCTCCCGCACCCGCGACATCATCGCCGCCAACTTCAACGACATGTTGGACAAGGCCGAAGATCCCGGAAAGATGATCCGCCTCATCATCCTGGAGATGGAGGAAACCCTGGTCGAAGTGCGCACCAGCAGCGCGCGCACCATCGCCGATCAGAAGGAACTGCGCCGCCATGTGGGCAAGCTGGACCAGCTTCAGCACGACTGGGGCGACAAGGCCCAGCTGGCGCTCAGCAAGGATCGCGAAGACCTGGCCCGCGCCGCCCTGCTCGAAAAGAAGAAGGCGGCCGACATGGCCGATCAGCTTCGCACCGAGATCGCCGTGCTCGACGACGCCCTGCGCGCCTACGAGGAAGATATCGAAAAGCTGCAGAACCGCCTGCGCGAAGCCCGCAGCCGCCAGTCCTCGATCGCCGCTCGCTTGCAGAGCGCCGAGAATCGCGTCAAACTGCGGACCCTGCTGTCGAGCGAGCGCGTGGACGAGGCTCTGGTACGCTTCGACCAGCTCGAGCGGCGCGTCGACTATGCCGAAGGCCGCGCCGAGGCGATGAGCCTGGGCGACAGCCGCCAGCCGACGCTCGCCGAGGAAATCGCCGCGCTTCAGGACGGCGATACGATCGATGCCGAACTTGCCGAGATGAAGCGCGTCATGAACGCGGACAGAAACACATCGGAATAACGGCGGCGCGCCTGAAATCCCGGCAGGTGCACGCCGCCCGCGAAGGGCCATGACCGGGAATGCGGATCCTCTCGATCCGACCAGTCGAAAAGAAACGCCCGGCTTCGGTCGGCGCGTTCCCAGGGAAAGGGAACAACCAGTGTCACGCGGACAATTCTATCTCGACAAGTCGAACGCCAAGCTGGCCGGCGTCTGCTCCGGCATCGCCGACTATACCGGCGTCGATACGCTCTGGGTTCGCATCGCGGCCGTGCTGCTCACTTTCTTCGTCTCCTTCGTGACGATCCCGATCTACATCGCGGTCGCCCTGATGGCGGACAAGCGGCCGATGAGCCTCTACAGCGAAGCCGAGGAAGAGCGCCTGCTGCGCCGCATGGAGCGCCGCCGGGTTCGCCAGGAAGGACGCCAGGGCTTCGGACTCATGCGCCCGGCCTCGAACCGTTACGCCCCGAACCGTTCAGGTCGCCTGCGCGGCGAACTCTCGGACATCGACCGCCGCGTCGCCGAGATGGAAGCTCACTACACCAGCAGCAATTCGCGCCTCGCCGCGGAAATCGACAGCCTGCGCTGATCCGCAGATCCGGGTAACAGGGACACTACCTCGATGGAAAACCTCGCCCTTCTCATTCCGCTGGCGCCGTTCATCATCGCGGGCTTCGCGATCTGGACGCGGCACCAGCGCCGCATGGCCGAACTCCAGGTTCAGGCCACCGCCGAAAAGGCCGCGCAATACGCTTCCCACTCCCGCGAACTCGAAGAACGCGTGCGCGTGCTCGAACGGATCGTCACCGATGGGGGCTACAACACCGCGCTCCAGATCGAAGCCCTGCGCGACACGCGCGAGGTGGAAACGGGTGAACAGGCGAAGGTGAACTGACATGGGCATCGACTACGAGACGCTGAGGTTGCTCTCGCCGGTGCTGGTCACCGCCACCGCGCTGGGCATCGGCGGTTGGATCTTCAACAACTGGCTGCGCATGCGCCACGGCTATCCGCTGGAGAATTCGTGGGGCAAGGCGATCTATCCCAAGGACGACGCCGAGGCCCATGCAAGGGTGCAATTGCTGACCCAAGAAAACGCGCAGCTTCGCGCCGAGATCGGCTCGATCAAGGATCGGCTTGCCAGCGTGGAGCGGATTGTCACCGATCAGGGTTATGATGTAGCCCGCCAGATCGAAGGCCTGCGCGAAGCGCGCGTGGGCACCTGGAACGAGGTGACGCAATGAGTTTCTGGACAGCCGTCGTCGTCATCTTCGCGATCGCCTCCATAACCTGGCTGCGAGCGCAGAAGCTGCGCGGCGAAAAGCCCGGCTTCCGACTGGAAGGCCAGGCCGAGCGCGAACACGAGCTGGAGGGCGAGATCGAGAACCTGCGCAAGCGCATCGCCGTGCTCGAACGCATCGCTACCGACGAACGCCGCGAAAACGATCTGGCGCGCGAGATCGAATCGCTGCGGTAAGGACCGGAGAAAACGTCGTCCCGGACTTGATCCGGGACCGCTGGCAGTTCTTTAGGCGAGATGTTGCATGAGGGCGCCCTACCGTGAGGTGGGCCGTTCCCGGCCAGCGGTCCCGGATCAAGTCCGGGACGACGTCTACTACAACGCGCCTAATACAACGCGCTTATTACGGCACCCGCGCATCCAGTTCCGCCAGCCATACCGCCGCGCTGGCATCGGACGGCGCCCGCCAGTCTCCTCGCGGGCTGAGCGCGCCGCCGGAAGACACCTTCGGCCCGTTCGGGATCGCCGAGCGCTTGAACTGGCTGAACGCGAAGAAGCGGCGCAGGAACCTCTCCAGCCACGAACGGATCGTCGCGAGGTCGTATTCGTTCTTGCGCTCCTCCGGGAAACCGGCAGGCCAAGTGCCCGCCGCCGCGTCCTGCCAAGCATGGAGCGCCAGAAAGGCTACTTTCGAAGGCTTCTGCCCGAACCGCACGACGTGGTGCAGGAAGAAATCGTTCAATTCGTATGGCCCGATCTTCGCCTCGGTGCTCTGGATCGCGCCGTCCGCCCCGGCGGGCACCAGTTCGGGCGATATCTCGGTGCCAAGGATGGCCAGCAGCACCTGCTCGGTTTCGGCACCGAACTGGTCGGTGGTGGCGCACCAGCGGATCAGGTACTGGATCAGGGTCTTGGGCACGCCGGCATTGACCGTGTAGTGGCTCATCTGATCGCCGACGCCGTAAGTGCACCAGCCCAGCGCGAGTTCGGACAAGTCGCCGGTGCCGATCACGAAGCCGTCGTGCTGGTTGGCAAGGCGGAACAGGTAATCGGTACGAAGGCCCGCCTGCACGTTCTCGAACGTCACGTCATAGACCGGCTCTCCATTCGAGAACGCATGTCCGATGTTCTGGAGCATCGTCGTCGCCGTCGGGCGGATGTCGATCTCTTCCGCGGTGATTCCGACAGCCTTCATCAGCTTCCAGGCGTTGGATTTCGTGCCGTCGCTGGTGGCGAATCCGGGCATCGTGTAGCCGCGAATGAAAGTGCGCGGCAGGCCCAGCCGGTCGCAGGCGCGTGCGGCGACAATCAGGGCGTGGGTGGAATCGAGCCCGCCGGAAATGCCGATCACCATCGACTTGGCGCCCGTCGCCTCGATCCGGCGCATCAGGCCGTCGACCTGGATGTTGAACGCCTCGTAGCAGTCCGCATCCAGCTTGTCCGCGCGCGAGGGTACGAAGGGGAAGCGCGAGATCGGGCGGACCAAGCCGATATCGCCGCCCGCCGGAGCATGGCGGAACGGCACGGTGCGGAAAGTCTCGTCCGGCTTGCCCGCAGCCTCTGCGGCGTCGTTGAAAGTGGGCAGGCGCATGCGATCCATGACGATGCGATCCACGTCCACATCCGCCACGCAGAGCTCGGGATGGAGCGAAAAGCGTTCCGATTCGGCCAGGAGGTCGCCCAGCTCGTAGATCATGCCCTGGCCGTCCCAGGCGAGGTCGGTCGTGCTCTCGCCATGTCCGGCGGCGGAGTAGATATAGGCGGCGGCGGCGCGTGCCGATTGCGAACGACAGAGCATGTGGCGCTCGTCCGACTTGCCGATCACAATGTTCGAGGCCGAGAGATTGCACAGCACCGTCGCCCCGGCGAGCGCACCCAGCGAACTGGGCGGCGTGGCGGCCCAGATATCCTCGCAGATCTCGACGAAGAAGCGGAAGTTCGGCAGCACTTCCGAGGCGAAGACCAGATCGACGCCGAAGGGCACGTCCTGTCCGTTAACCCGGATCGCCTGCCCCTTCACCGCCTTGCCGCTGGCGAACCAGCGCTTCTCGTAGAACTCGCGGTAGTTGGGTAGGTAGGACTTGGGCACGACGCCCAGCAGCCGCCCATGCGCGATGGCCAGCGCGCAGTTGTAGAGCCGCCCCTTGTGCGGCAGCGCCGCGCCCACCAGCAGCACCGGCGACAGATCCGCGCTCGCCCGCACGATCTCGGCCACGGCGGCTTCCACCGCTTCGATCATGGCGGCCTGCAGGTGCAGGTCGTCGATGGCGTAGGAAGAGAGGCACAGTTCCGGGAAGACCAGCAGGTCCACATGCGCCTCATGCGCGCGCCGGGCCTCTGCCAGCACGGCGTCGCGGTTGAACGCGACGTCGGCGGTGCGGACTTTGGGCGTGGACGTGGCGACACGCACGAAGCCATGTTCGTGCATGGAATAAAAGGGATGTGCACTCATGGGAAAATCCCTGACAGGAACGAGAGCGAGAGGCAACTTCCCCTTGCCCTCGCCCGCGCCGCGCTTAAATGGCATGAGCATGCGCAGCCTCGACGACATCCGCGAAGAATACGAGTTTTCCGAAGGCGATGAACGCTATCGCCTGCTGATCGGCCTCGGCGCCGAACTCGATCCCATGCCCGACGCGCTGAAGACGGACGCCACCAAAGTGCGCGGCTGCTCGGCCAGCGTCTGGGTCTATCCGATGGCGCAGGACGACGGCACGCTGCACTTCCTGGCAGACAGCAACGCGGCCATCACCAAGGGCATCGTCTCGCTGGTGATCTCCGCCGTGCAGGACAAACCCGCCGCCGAAGTGGCACGGACCGACATCGCCGCCGCGCTGGAGCCGTTCGACCTCAAGAACCAGCTCTCGTCCAACCGCACCCAGGGCGTGCCGAACATGATCGCGCTGATCCGCGAAACGGCGGCGCGTTATGCGCAAGGCGCGGGAAGCGCCGGAGCCGCAGGAAACGCATGAAGCACGTCAGCCGCCACGCATGGATGGCGGCGGGGCTGTTCTTCGTTGCCCTTGGCACGATCGGAATCTTCCTGCCGGTGATGCCCACTGTGGTGTTCTACCTGCTGGCGGCCTGGTGCTTCGGCAAGAGCCATCCGGAATGGGCGGAGCGGCTCTACAACCACCCCCATTACGGCCACAACTTGCGCGAATGGCGCGACCGCCGCGCGATCAGCCGCAAGGGCAAGGTTTCCGCGATCCTGGCGATGAGTGCCTCGATCCCGTTCACCTGGTTCACCGTGGGCTGGCCCTGGGTGCTGATCCCGCTTGGCGTGCTGGCGGTGATCGGGCCGTGGATCTGGACGCGCGCGGAGTAAGCCGCAAAGAGCAACCGTCGTCCCGGACTTGATCCGGGACCGCTGGCCGTGAACGGCCCACCTCGCGGCAGGGCGCTCTCACGCAAGCTATCACCTGAAGAACTGCCAGCGGTCCCGGATCAAGTCCGGGACGACGATTCCCCTACTCCGACCATGTTTCTAATCCGGCGAAGTGCTACTCCACCGCCTCGCGCAGAACGGCAACGCCTTGCTCCCGCTGCTGCCGCAGTTCCCGCTTCAGCACCGCCGGATCGCGCGCGATCACGAAGCCGAAGCTCACCCCGCCCTCCTTGCCGATCGTGGCGTGGTGGAGCTTGTGCGCCTGCACCAGCCGCTTGGCGTAGCCGCGCTTGGGCACCCAGCGGAAATAGCGCTGGTGGACCAGGCCGTCGTGGATCAGCGTATAGATCACACCGTAGAGCAGCACGCCCAGACCGATCCAGGTTCCCGGCTCCCAGGCGTCCGAGCCCATGACCAGCGGCGCCCCCACGGCGAACATGGAAATGCTGATGGCCGCGCCGACCAGAGCGTAGAGATCATTCTTCTCCAGCAGATTGTCGTGCGGCTCGTGGTGATCGCGATGCCAGGACCAGCCGAAACCATGCATGATGTACTTGTGGCTGGCCCAGGCCACGAATTCCATGGCTGCGGCGGAAGCGAGCACGATCAAGGCGGCGGATAGGAAGGACATGGCGGCCTTCTAGCCTCCTCAACGGCAAATGTCAGGTGATCAGTGCCACGCCGAAGGCGCTGCGAAAGTCGGAATGCAGATGCAGCCGTGACGACGCAAGGTGGCACACGGCTGCCCTGCATTCCTTTTCTTTCAGGCGCCCTCTCCCGTTGGGTCGCAAGGTGCCTCTACAGGCCGATGCCTGAGACACTTAGTTACAAATGCCGACAGGACTGTGACCTCTCAGTCTTCTGGCGTTCATGTTCGGGCTTCTAAATCTGAATGCACGGAACAAACGCCGGAAACAGAAGGAAAAGTCCCATGCGCAAGATCACCCGTCTTATCGCTCCCGCCCTGGTTGCCGCGCTGGGCGTCGCAGCTGTCGCGCCCGGCATTGCCGAAGCTGCCGCACCCCACCGCGAAGCCGCCCGCATCACGCCGAATCGCGAGGCCAGGATCCGCTCCGACATCGCGGGACTGCGCAGCCAGATCGACCGCGCCGCCGCCCGCCGCACCATCAGCCAGCGCGAAGCCCAGCGTCTCCGCAACGAAGCCGTGCAGATCCAGCGTCTCCACACGACTTATGCGCGAGGCGGCCTGACCAGCCGCGAGGTCCAGACGCTTCAGAACAGGGTCGACCGCGTCCACGCCGCGCTCCGCGCCGAGCGGAACGACCGCAATGATCACCGCCGCTGATAGCGGCAAGCTCAAAGGCGCCGCTGATAGCGGCAAGTACGATGGCGCCGCTGATCGTGAAAAGCTGCGATTGGCCGCATAGCGAATAATGTTGCGCGAAAAGGCGCGCCGGTTCCCCTTGAATTGCGGGTCCGGCGCGCCTAATCGCGCTTTCACCATGACCACGAAACCGCGCACCCTCTACCAGAAGATCTGGGACGCCCACGTCGTCGACACCCGAGACGACGGAACCAGCCTCATCTATATCGACCGTCACCTCGTGCACGAAGTGACGAGCCCGCAGGCTTTCGAAAGCCTACGCGTGGCCGGTCGTCCGGTGCGCCGCCCCGATCTTACGCTTGCGGTTCCCGACCACAACCTGCCCACCACCGCGCGCAAGGACGCCGAAGGGCGTGTCCTGCCGATCACCGATCCCGAAAGCGCGCAGCAGCTTGCCGCGCTGAAGCGGAACGCGCCCGAATTCGGCGTGCGCTACATCGACGCCACCGATGCCGAACAGGGCATCGTCCACGTCGTCGGTCCCGAGCAGGGCTTCTCCCTGCCTGGCGCCACGATCGTCTGCGGCGATAGCCACACCGCCTGCCACGGCGGCATCGGCGCACTGGCATTCGGCATCGGCACCAGCGAAGTCGAACATGTCCTCGCCACGCAGACCCTGCTGCTCAAGCAGTCGAAGAGCTTCGAGGTCCGCGTGGACGGCCAGCTTGGCGCAGGGGTGACGCCCAAGGACGTGGTCCTTCATATCATCGGCGTGATCGGCACCGCCGGCGGCACCGGCTATGTGATCGAGTTCCGCGGCAACGTGTTCGAGGAAATGTCGGTCGAAGGCCGCCTCACCGTCTGCAACATGGCCATCGAGGGCGGCGCCCGCGCCGGCCTGATCGCGCCGGACGAGACCACGATCGCCTATGTCGAAGGCCGCCCCTATGCGCCCAAGGGCGACGATTGGGACAAGGCCGTGGCCTGGTGGAACAGCCTTGCCACCGACCAGGGCGCTACGTTCGACAAGACCGTCTCGATCCGCGCCGAGGATATCCAGCCGACCGTCACCTGGGGCACCAGCCCCGAGGATACGTCCGCGATCGGCGGCGTGGTCCCCGCGCCGGAAGACTTCGCCGACGCCTCCAAGCGTGACGCGGTGAAGGTCAGCCTCGACTACATGGGCCTGACGCCCGGCACCCGCCTCACCGACGTGGAAGTGCAGAACGTCTTCATCGGTTCGTGCACCAACAGCCGCATCGAGGACATCCGCGCCGCCGCCGCCGTGCTCAAGGGCCGCCACAAGGCGGACAACGTGAAGTGGGCGATCGTCGTCCCCGGCTCGGGCCTGGTCAAGGCGCAGGCCGAGGCCGAGGGACTGGACAAGATCATCGTCGAGGCGGGCCTGGAATGGCGCGAACCGGGCTGCTCGGCCTGTCTCGCCATGAACCCCGACAAGGTTCCGGCCGGGGAGCGCTGCGCCTCGACCAGCAACCGCAACTTCACCGGCCGCCAGGGCCCCGGCAGCCGAACCCACCTGATGAGCCCCGCCATGGCCGCCGCCGCCGCGGTTACCGGCAGGCTCACCGATGTGCGCGAACTGGTAGGATAAGCACGACATGTCGAACGATTCGGAAAACAACCTGGCCGGCAAGGCCGCTCTCGCCGCCGGCGCCGCCATCGGTTCCGCTGCTATCGCCGCGGCGATGCTGTTCGTGAAGCGCCGCAAGGCGCGCGCCAGCGAAAAGCCGCTCCACCCCGAACACGCACCCGAGACCGATTGATGCAGGCGATCTCCCACGTTGCCGGACGGGCCATCCCGTTCGGCCGCAAGAACGTCGACACCGACGTCATCATCCCGGCGCACTGGCTCAAGACCATCACCCGCGAAGGCCTCGGCAAGGGCGCTTTCGAGGCGGTGAAGAAGGAAGAGGGCAACGTGTTCGAGAACCCCGAGTTCTCGGGCGCGCCGATCCTGATCGCGGGCGACAACTTCGGCTGCGGCTCCAGCCGCGAACATGCCGCCTGGGCCCTGCTCGACATGGGCGTGACCAGCGTGATCGCGCCCAGTTTCTCGGACATTTTCTCGGGCAACGCCTTCAAGAACGGCATCCTTACCGTGGCGCTGCCGCAGGAAGCGATCGACCGTCTGATGGAAGTGGCGCAGACCGATCCGATCGAGATCGATCTGGAGACCCAGACCGTCACCACGCGTTTCCAGGACCGCTACAGCTTCGAAATCGACCCCTTCCGCAAGCACTGCCTGCTGGGCGGGCTGGACGAAGTGGGCCTGACCATGGCCCAGGGCGATGCGATCGCGGCCCACGAAGCGAAGGCGCGCGACGCGCTGCCGTTCCTGGCAAAGGCACCCGCGACGGCCTGAAGACCCGTCCTGATATCCCGTCGTCCCGGACTTGATCCGGGACCGCTGGCCGTGAACAGCCCACCTCGCGGCAGGGCGCTCTCAAGCAAGCTACCGCCTCAGGAACTGCCAGCGATCCCGGATCAAGTCCGGGACGACGGACAAATCTCCATTGCCCCGACCCGCTTCGCCCCCTATCGGCAGGATGAAGTCCTAATCCGAGGGTATCCGATGACGAGTTTCCAGGATCGCGAACGCGGCGAAGAGGCCAAGTTCGTGCATGATGCAGACACCCAGTTTCGCATCCAGGCGCGCCGCAACCGTCTGCTGGGCGAATGGGCCGCCGCGCGTATGGGCCTTTCTCAGGCCGAAACCGAAGCCTATGCCAAGGCCGTGGTCCAGGCCGACTTCGAAGAAGCCGGCGACGAGGACGTGATCCGCAAGCTGCTGGGCGACCTGATCGCCGCCGGCGTCGATGCCTCCGAACCCGAAATCCGCACCGCGCTCGAAGAAAAGCAGGTCGAGGCGCGCCGCGCCTTCCTGGGCTGATAGCCCGCCGCTTCAAAGGAATCTGCCATGGCGATGCCCGCCAGTGAAATCGAAGCCATGATCCGCGCCGCCCTGCCCGACGCGACGGTCGAGATCACCGATCTTGCAGGAGACGGCGACCATTACGCCGCGCGCGTCACCAGCGCGGCTTTCGCGGGCAAGCCTCGCGTGGCCCAGCACAAGATGGTCTACGAAGCGCTGGGCGGCCGCATGGGCGGCGTGCTCCACGCCTTGCAACTCACCACCGCCGTCCCCAATTGATGTCGGCACATTCTGAAGGTTTTAGCGAAATGTCCGACGTCAACGCCCGTATCGACGCGATTGTAAAGAACAACGACATCGTCCTGTTCATGAAGGGCACGCCGCTGTTCCCGCAGTGCGGCTTCTCCAGCCGCGCGATCGCCATCCTCGAACAGCTTGGCGCGCCCTATGAAAGCGTCGACGTGCTTCAGGACATGGAAATCCGCCAGGGCATCAAGGCCTATTCGGATTGGCCCACGATCCCGCAGCTCTACGTGAAGGGCGAATTCGTCGGCGGCAGCGACATCATGATGGAGATGTACGAGGCGGGCGAACTGCACCAGCTCTTCATCGATACCGGCCTTGCCACCCAGGGCTGATCGGCGCCATTGCAAGCAATTCCGAAGCGTCCGGGGGCAACCTCGGGCGCTTTTTCATGGCAGCGTGTAGGGAAGCGGCTCGGGTGAGACGGGGCCGGGAGACATTCGGCCCCGTCTCGATCGAGAATACTCGAGGGTACGTTATCCTATAAGCACGAGGCGTGCCAATTGCGGAATAGCGCCAAATTCCGCAGTTTTCCCGGGATGCCCGAGCACCGCGCCCATAAAACTGTAAAGCATACCGACAGGTGCGATGCGTTGCCGATATGGCCAATACCCCGCACGATTACGCTTGCCTCTCCCGGTGGGCCACGCAAACTCGCGTCATGACCCTCTATGCTCCCAGCAACGATCCCATGCCCGCGGACGGCCCGCAGGTCGTGCCCGCGGCGACTCTCGTGATCTTCCGCAACGCTGCCGACGGCGGGCCTCCCGAACTGCTGATGGTCCAGCGCGCCCGCGAAATGCGCTTTGCCGGCGGTGCGGCGGTCTTCCCCGGCGGCCGCGTCGATCCCGCCGATCGTGAGCTGGCCGCCGCGCTCCTGCCGGATGAGCCCATCGAACTGGCCGCCGCTAGGATAGCGGCCATTCGCGAGACCCTGGAAGAAACCGGGCTGATGGTCGCGACCCACCAGCCGGTCAGCGCTGCGGAAGCGGCAGGCGCGCGTCTCATGCTGCTGGAACAGGGCGCTCTTGGCCCGGTGCTCGGGCATTTCGGCTGGACGCTCGCGCCCGAACGGCTCGTGCTCTATGCCCACTGGTGCCCGCCATGGGACAAGGGGTTCGATACGCGGTTCTTCGTAACAGACCTGGGCACCGGCGCCGTCGACGTGACCGTGGACGCCACCGAAAACACCCGGCTGTTCTGGGCCAGCGCCGCGCAGGCGCTCGACATGGCGGATCGGGGCGAGATTGCCGTGATCTTCCCCACGCGCCGCAACCTGGAACGGCTTGCCCGCTTCGCCAACCACGAGGAGGCGCTAGCCGATATCCGCCGTCATCCGGTGGAACGCATCCATCCTCGGATCGAGACGGTCGAGGGAGAGGAATGGCTGCTGATTCCGGATGGCCATGGCTATCCGGTGCGCGGGCAACTCAGGGCCAAAGCCGATCGCGGCTGATCCGCGACCGGCCTTGCCTTCAGGTCAGGCCGGCTCGGGAACGGCGTCCGGCCCTTCCACCTTGGGCCCGGTCGCCGCGAACAGGCCCAGTATGACAGCCAGTACGAAGAAAACCGTCATCGCCTTGATCGCCGGGTCGTAGCTGCCGGTGAGCGTGAAGGCCTTGGCCGATCCGATCACGGCCGAGGCGATGAACGGCAGGCCGATCAACGTGTTCAGCCCGAAGCCGCGGCTGTAGCTGGCCTGCCCGAAGGTGTCGGAAAGACCGCGACCCAGCGTGGGAATCGCACCGACACCGTGCATGCCGATCAGGCCCACGACCACGGCCGCAACGGCGAACGACGGATGAAGCAGCAACACCGCCCACAGCATCGCGCAGTTGAAACCGATAAGCGCCAGCGAGCGACCACCGCCGAGCTTGTCTGCCAACCATCCGAAGATGATCGATCCGGCGAACCCGGCGAGCGACATGATCGACTGGAGCTGCGCGGATTCCGCACGCGTAAAGCCCCAGGATTCACCCATGGGCACCAGCAGCGAGCCGAGCATGATGGAACTTGTCATGCTCGCCACCGCCGCCAGGCAAAGCGCCCAGAACCGAGGCGCGGCGAGCAGTTGGGCGACACTGAGCGATCCGTCCGACGTGCGCCGATCGGGGGAAACCGGGGCTTCGGTCTCCCTGCCGGGCGGGTGGTCGATTGCCATCAGGCTGAGCGGGATCAGGATCGCGGCGGTGACGAGGCCGATGGTGAGGTAGAGCGTGGTCGGCGCGATGCCATCCAGCATGTTGTGCAGCAGCCACGGCATGATCGCGATGACCACCGGCAGGTGAACGATGCCGAGCGCGAGCCCGCGATTGCCGTGGAACCAGCGCGTGACCAGCGTGGCCGGTCCGATCGATCCGGCAAGGCTCAATGCAGGCCCGAAGAACAGCCCATAAGCCACCAGATAAAGCGCGTAGCTCTGGGTGAAGGCCAGCACGACATATCCGCCCGCCGCCAGCACCGATCCGGCCAGCAGCAGCAGTCGCAAGGAAATCCTCGCGATCAGCACCCCCACGAACGGAGCCAATATCGATGACCCCACCAGCACCAGGGGGATACCGGCAGCGGCAGCCTCCGCGCTGACGCCGAGGCGCTGCTCGACCGAAGCCAGCATGATCCCGAAGGATCCCATGATCGTGCCGATGATCAGATTGTGCGCCACCCCGGCGATGACGCCCATGCGAATTGCCAGAGGGTGATTCGGAATATCCGGCGTATCGCCGGCTGCATGTGCCATGGTTCTCTCCCGGATGGCGAAGTGCCGGCTTTTCGCCGTGCATGTCTTTGCCGGGAGGATACGTGGCCGATGACCGGGCGCGAGAATATTGCTCCCACGACCAGAAAATAACGCCGGGGCGAAGCTGCGCTTCGTCTGGAAAATGCCTCAGGCATTCTCGTTGCGGCACCAGCCCACGCCCCCACCCGACCACCCAACGGTAGTATCCTGCGGGTGGTCGGGTGGGGGCGTGGGCTGGTGCCGCGAAATTCGCATTTCGCGAATTTCAAAATAGCCTTTAACCGACCGCGCGCCGATCGGGCGTGAACGTCGCGTGGAGCCGAACGAGATGGTCGACCACGGGCGCGTAGAGCGGGCGGTCGAACTCGATGCCCGCGAAGTCCCCGCTGATCCAGCGGACGATGCCGGTAAGGCCTTCCAGCCCTTGGGGGCGAATCACCACGCGCATGCCCACGCGAAAGAACGGCCCGGCCATGTGGAGGCAGCAGCCTTCGGTAGTGATGTCGGAAATCTCGCCCCGGTCGCGCAAGCCGCTGGCCGTGCGGCATTGTGCCGCCAGCGAAACCGGCTGTCGGCGAGATCGGCGCTGGAGAAAGGGGCGGTCCATGATCCGGTTATGCCGCAAACCGGTTGATCAACCCTTAAGTCGCCTCTTCGACGGCCGGCGCTTCATCGTGCTTCCGGGCCAGCCGTTTGGCCAGCACGGCGCAGACCATCAGCTGGATCTGGTGGAAGAACATCAGCGGCAGGATCACGGCGCCCACTTGCGCCGCCGGGAACAGCACGCCGGCCAGCGGGACGCCGGTGGCCAGGCTTTTCTTGGAGCCGCAGAACAGGATCACCAGACGATCCTCGTGCCGGAAGCCCAGCAGGCGGCCCAGCACATTGCCGATCACCATGATGGCGGCCAGCAGCGCCAGCGACAGGACCGCGATCAGCGCCAGCTCGGCCGGCGTCACCTTCTGCCACAGGCCCTCCAGCACCGCCGCGCCGAATGCCGTATAGACTACCAGGAGGATCGAGCCGCGATCGGTATAGCCGATCACTTTCTTGTGACGCTGCACGAAGCCGCCGATCCACGGCCGCAGCAGATGCCCGGTCACGAAGGGCAACAGCAGTTGCAGCGATATCGAAACGATCGGATCGGTCGAGAAGCCCTGCGCGCTGCCGGTGATGAACAGCGCCGTGAGCACGGGCGTGACGAAGATCCCGGCGAGGTTCGAGAACGAGGCGCTGCACACCGCCGCCGCCACATTCCCGCCTGCTATCGCGGTGAAGGCGATCGAGGACTGCACGGTGGAGGGCAGCAGGGTGAGGAACAGCATGCCCGTGCCCAGCGAGGGTTCCAGTCCGGGAATGGCCCTGATGCCAAGCCCCAGCAGGGGGAAGATCACGAAGGTCAGGCAGCCGACCGTCAGGTGCAGCTTCCACGCTCGCGCGCCTTCGAGGATCGCCTCCCGCGAGAGCTTGGCGCCGTGCAGGAAAAACAGCAGCGCGATGGCGGCGTCGGTCACACCGCCCGCGAGTCCCGCCCAGACGCCACGCGCCGGCAGCACGGAGGCCAATCCGACGGTCGAGAGCAGCATCAGGAGGTAGGGATCGATGTTCAGCCGGGCGAGAAAGCGATTCATGCGCTCTCCCTAGGCTCTCGCGCTCCTCGGCAAAACCCGCAACCGAGCCTCGCCCATGCAAAAACCGCAAGAACAATAAGATGTGGCGCGCCCGACAGGGTTCGAACCTGTGACCCCAAGCTTAGAAGGCTCGTGCTCTATCCAGCTGAGCTACGGGCGCGCGTCGCGCCTCCCATAGCGCGGTTCGCCGCTCGCGCAAACCGCATGGACGTCGCAAGTTGTGCTTTGCGGCATTGCGGCGACGGGTTACGCACAGCCGATGAGCGAAGCAGACCCTATCGGCCCCGATTTTTCCGGCTCCGGTTCTTCCGGACCAGGCACTCTTGCCCGCATCGACGGCCTCGCCGGGGCGCGACGCCACTTCCGCTACTTCGATTACATGCTGGTCGCCTTCGTGGTAATCCTGCTGCTCTCCAACCTGATCGGCGCGGCCAAGCAGGCGCAAGTCGACTTTCCCCTCGTCGGCCCGGTCACGTTCGGCGCGGGCGTGCTGTTCTTTCCGGTGTCCTACATCATCGGCGACGTGCTGACCGAGGTCTACGGCTATGCCAACGCCCGCCGCTGCATCTGGGTGGGCTTCTTCGCGCTGCTGTTCATGGTGCTGATGAGCGTGGTGGTCGTCGGGATTCCCGCCAATCCCGAATGGGCGCTCGCCTCGGCAACCTACACGGTCGCCGGCCAGCAGGTGACGGCGCCGAACCAGGCCGCCTACTACGCGATCTTCGGGCAGACCCCGCGTATCGTCTTCGCTTCCGTCTGCGCGTTCTGGGCCGGCGAGTTCGTCAATTCCTTCGTGCTGGCGCGGATGAAAGTCTGGACCAAAGGCAAACACTTGTGGACCCGCACCATCGGATCGACGGTGTTCGGACAGGGCGTGGACAGCGCGCTGTTCTACCCCCTCGCCTTCCTTGGCGTCGCCGGGTTCACGCCGCATTCAATCGCCTTGTTGGCGTTGACGCAGTGGCTGATCAAGACCGGATGGGAAGTCGTGCTCACGCCCCTGACTTACGCCGTCGTCGGCTGGCTCAAGCGGCGCGAGGGCGTGGACGTGTTCGACAGCAACGTGGACTTCTCGCCTTTCGCGAAGACGGGCAGACCGGCCGCAACGCCATAATAAAGCGCGCCTTCGGCTTGGCATGACCCGCCCACCCCGTTAGGTCCGCGCCGACCATGCTCGATCGCATCCTCCTGTCCCGTTTCCGCAACCATCGCGAAACCGCGGTGGACGGCACGGCGCAGTTCAATCTCTTGGTCGGCGAAAACGGCGCGGGCAAGACGAACGTGCTCGAAGCCATATCGCTGCTTTCGCCCGGACGGGGACTGCGCCGCGCCGGGCTGGGCGACATGCCGGGTCAGCAGTTCGACGGCGGCTTCGCGGTCAGCGCCGCGCTTCTCGTGGAAGGAGAAGAGCCGGTGCAGCTCGGCACCGGCGTCCTGCCCGAGCGACCGGGGCGGCGGCTGGTCCAGATCAACGGAGCCGAAGCGCCCGCCGTGCGGCTGGCGGAATGGATGTCGATCGGTTGGCTGACCCCGGCGATGGACCGGCTCTTCGTGGAGGGCGCCGGCGCGCGGCGCCGGTTCCTCGACCGGCTGGTGCTGGCCGTCCGCCCCGATCACGCCGGCAATGCTACTCGTCTCGAGAATGCGCTGCGCGAACGCAATCGCCTGCTGTCGGACGACATGCCCCCAGACCCGCGCTGGCTCGATGCGATCGAAATGCAACTTGCCGAGGCCGGATCGATGGTCGCCATGGCGCGCGCCGATCTGGTCGAAAAGCTGGAGCACACGCTGGCCGCCTTGCCGGAATCGCCGTTCGCGCGGCCTTCGCTCGCCTATCAACCGGGCGGGCCGATCGAAACCGAGGCTCTCATCCGCGCGCTTCGCGAAGGCCGCGCGCGGGAGCGCGCCGCGCAGCGCACCCTGACCGGGCCGCATCGCGACGAGATTCGCGTCACGCTTTCAGGCAAAGGCCAGCCCGCCGCCGACTGCTCGACCGGCGAGCAGAAGGCGATGCTGATCGCGATCACGCTGGCCCACTCCCAGCTTCTGGAAGGCGGCGCGGAGCAGCGCCCACGCCTGCTGCTGCTGGACGAAGTGGCCGCCCATCTCGACCCGCTGCGCCGCGAGGCCCTGTTCGACCGCCTCCGGGCAGGCTCCGCGCAAGTCTGGCTGACCGGCACGGAACTGGCGCCGTTCGATGCCATCGCCAAGGAGGCAGCCGTCTGGGAGGTCAGCTCGGGCTCGGTCCGCCGCTTAAGTTAGGAAGCGCCTCCACCACATCGTCCACCGTCGCGCTGACGATCGCGTCGATGCCCAGTGCGGTCGGGTGGACGTGGTCCTGCTGCATCAGGTCCGGCTTGTCGATCACCGGCTGAAGGAAGAACGGCACCAGCGTTGCCCCGTATTTCTGGGCGAGCTGGGGATAGATCGGATTGAACTTTTCCGCATAGTCCTTGCCCAGATTGGGTGCGGCCATCATGCCGAGCAGGACGATGCGAATGTTATCGCCCTTCAGCCGCTTGAGCACGTCCTCCAGGTTTCGGCGTGTCTCGGCAGGCGGCAGCGAACGCAGCATGTCGTTGCCGCCCAGGCTGACGATCGCGAGTTCCGGTTTCGGGGACTGGCTCTTCAACGTGAAGTCCAGCCGCTCCAGCCCCGCCGCCGTGGTATCTCCGGAAACGCCGGCATTGGCGATCTTCGCGTTCACCCCGCGCGCGCGCAGCGCCTGTTCGAGCCGGTCGGGGTAGCTTTCGCCGTCATCAAGGCCGTAGCCTGCCAGCAGCGAATCCCCGAATGCCAGGATCGGTCGCTCCGGCCCCATGACGGGAATCGCGGGCGGCGCATCGACGGCGCCTTGCGTCTGCTCCGACGCAGCCGAAGCCGCTCTATCTGCTCCCCTGTCGCAGGCGCCGAGCAGGACGGGCAGCAGCAGCGCGGGAACCAGCAGGACTTTCGCGTGAGCGTGCAAGGCTTTCTCCTTGAAAAACGGGGTTTCGCCTCGCCATATGGGGCCTGTGAACGATCCTTCCCAGCCCCCCGCCCCGTCAATTCTCGCGCAGGACCTGCGCCTCACCCTCGGCAGCGGCGACAGCGCGGTCGAAATCCTCAAGGGTATCGACCTCGTCGTGCCCCGCGGCCAGACCGTGGCCCTGCTCGGCCCCTCGGGCTCGGGCAAGTCCTCGCTGATGTCGGTTCTTTCCGGGCTGGAGCGGGCGAGTTCGGGATCGCTGAGCGTTGCCGGAGAGGATTTCGCGGCCATGGACGAGGACGCGCTGGCCCGCGCGCGGCGCGGACGGATCGGCGTGGTGCTCCAGGCATTCCACCTCCTGCCGACGATGACCGCTGTCGAGAACGTGGCCACCCCGCTGGAACTGGCCGGAATGGCCGACGCCCGCGAGCGGGCCGAGGCGGAACTGGCCGCCGTCGGGCTCGGCCATCGCCTTTCGCACTATCCCGCGCAGCTTTCCGGCGGCGAACAGCAGCGCGTGGCGATCGCCCGCGCGCTGGCCCCGCGCCCCTCGCTGGTCTTCGCCGACGAACCGACCGGCAATCTCGATGCCGCCACCGGCGCCACGATCGTCGACCTGCTGTTCACCCGCCGCGCCGAGGCGGGGGCGACCCTGCTCATCATCACCCACGATGAAAGCCTCGCCCATCACTGCGAGCGCGTGGTGACTCTGGCCGATGGCCGGATCGCGAGCGACCGACTTGCCTGACCAATCGCCTGCTTCGACGCTCGGCCCCCACCTGCCCAGTGACGCGCTTCCCTGGAGTACCGCCTGGAAGCTGGCCCGGCGCGATCTTTCGGCGCGGTTCAAGGGCCTGCGTCTGCTGCTGGTCTGCCTGTTCCTGGGCGTCGGCGCGCTGGCCGCCATCGGTACGCTGACCGGCTCGATCGAGCGCGAATTGACGACGCGCGGGCGTGAGGTGCTGGGCGGCGACATCGAACTCAAGACCTGGCAGCGCAGCCTGTCGGACAAGGAAATCTCCGCGCTCGCCCGCTATGGCAAGGTCTCGGCGGGGCTGCGCCTGCAGGCCATCGCGCGCAAGGGCGACCTCACGGCACCCGTGGCGTTGAAGGCGGTGGACGTGCATTGGCCGCTCTATGGCCGCCTGGAACTCAAGGACGGCCGCAAGGTCGGCGCGCCGCCACAAGGCGTGGTCTGGCTGTCGGAAGGGACGGCCGCGCGCCTTGAGGTGAAACCGGGTGATACCGTGTCCCTCGGCGGCGTGGACCAGCGGGTCGGCGGCGTGATCGCCAGCGATCCGGAAAAGCTTTCCGAAGGCTTCGCGCTGGGCGACACCGCGATTTCGACGCTCGACTTGCCTGAACTCGCGGGGCTGACCCAGCCGGGCGCCATGTATCGCAGCGCCACCCGCGTGCGCTTCGCCGATCCGGTCCGCGATCCGGACACCGTGGTCGATACGCTCAAGAAGCGCTTCGGCGACGACGCCTTCGACGCCCGCACCCGCAACGCGGCATCGCCCTCCACGCAGCGCTTCATCAGCCGGATGGGCCAGTTCCTTGCGCTGGTGGGCCTGGCGGCGCTGGTCATCGCCGGGATCGGCATCGGCGGCGGGGTATCCTCTTATCTGGAAGCGCGGCGCAGCTCGATCGCGACGCTCAAGGTGCTCGGCGCCACGAGCCGCGACATCGCGCGAATCTATCTGCTGCAAGTGGGCGCGGCGGCGCTTGTCGGCAGTGTCGCCGGGCTCGTGGCGGGTGTGCTGGTGACGCCGCTGCTGGCGCAGGCGCTGGGATCGCTGCTTCCGGTCGATACGGGGTTCACGATATCGCCTGCCGCGCTGGCCACGGCTGCGGCCTATGGCCTGCTGGTGGCGCTGATCTTCGCGGCGCCGCCGCTTGCAAGGGCGCGCAGCTTCCCGGCAATGGCGCTGATGCGCGCACAAGTGGCGCCGCTGGCGGCGAAACGCCGGGCCTGGCTTCTGCCCGTCGGCCTCGGCCTCGCCGCCGTGGTCGCCCTGGCGCTGCTCAACGCAGCCCAACCCCTGGTGACGCTGGGCTTCCTGGCCGGCGCCGCGCTGATGCTCGCCTTGCTGGCGCTGATCGGGCTCGGCATCCGGCAGCTCGCCGCGCGCCTGCCCCGCCCGCGCGACCCCATGCTGCGCGCGGGCCTCGCCAACCTCCACCGTCCCGGCGCCCAGACCGGCGCGCTGGTGACGGCGCTGGGCTTCGGCCTTTCCGCCTTCGTGCTGATCGCCGCCGTCCAGACCAGCCTCGACGCCAACATCCGCAAGACCGTGCCGGCCCGCGCCCCAGCCTTCTTCCTGCTCGACGTTCCGAAGGACAAGGCCGGTGAACTGCGCCAGATCGCCGGACGCGAGATGCCCGGCGCGATCGTGCGGACGGTGCCGAACATGCGCGGCCGCATCCTCGCCTATGGCCCGAAGGACCGCATGACCCGCGTATCGGATTTGAAGGAAATTCCCGAGGACGCCTGGGCCCTCAAGGGCGAGCGCGGACTGACCTATTCGGCCAAGGTGCCAGAAGGCAGCACCGTCACCTCCGGCCGCTGGTGGCCTGCCGACCACGCCGGAGAGCCGCTCGTCTCAGTCGACGAGAAGTTCGCGCAGACGATGGGCCTGAAGGTGGGAGACTACCTGACGATCGGCCTGCTCGGCGTGGAGCGCACTGCAAGGATTGCCGCGCTGCGCCGGATCGACTGGGACACGCTGGGCTTCAACTTCGTGCTGGTGTTCTCGCCCAACGCGCTGGCGGATGCGCCGCACAATCTGGCAGCGACCATCGAGGCTCCGGACGGAAAGGCTTCAGGCGGACAGGATTCGAGCCGGCTGCTGCCCCGCCTCGCCCGCGCCTTCCCGTCAAGCTCGGTGATCGAAACCGGCACCGTGCTGCGCGACGCGCGCGATCTGCTGGACCAGATGACGCTGGCCATTCTCGCTGCCGCCTCGGTAGCCGTGCTGGCGGGTCTTGCGGTGCTGTTCGGCGCGATCGCGGCGGCACGCGCCAGCCGCACTTACGACAACGTGATCCTGCGCGTGCTGGGCGCCAGCCGGGGCCAGCTCCTGCTGCTTCAGGTCGCGGAGTACGGGCTGATCGCTGCGGTACTCGCCGTGGTCGCGCTCGGTGCGGGCAGCGCCATGGCCTGGGCGGTGATCGTCAAGCTGTTCGAGTTCGACTGGTTGCCCGATTGGCCACGCATCCTGGCCGTGCTCGGCGCCGGGATTGCCCTCATCCTGACGTTTGCCCTCGCCGGCTCGCTGCCGCTGCTGCGGGCGAAACCGGCAAGGGCATTGCGGGAGCTTTAAGCCCGGAACTTAAGCGAAGACTTCGGCGCCGGTGGGGTCGCGCGGGTCCATGCCGAAGCGGTTGGGGCCGGGCGTGCCGGGCAGGCAGGTGATGACGAACGAGGCGATCGTCGCGATCCAGCCAACGAACGGAATCACGCCGAGGACGATCAGGCCCAGATACCACCAGCCGCTCATGTCACGGTCGTGGAAGCGGCGCACCGCCACGGCGATGCTGGGGATGAAGACCGCAAGGCTGTAGATGCCCGCAAGACCGACGAGAACGAAGAAGCCGGCACCGAACAGGGCCGAGGGATCGCCGCCTTGTTCGAGCTGCTGGAAGGCGTCGAAGGAAAGCCCCAAGACCATTGAAATGCCCAGGATCACCGCGAAGACGATGAAGTTCAGCAGGGCGAAGCCCCAGTATTCGATCCGCAGCGAACGCCCCTTGAAGTCCGCGTAGCGCTTGAACGGCAGGATCATATATTCAAGCATAGTCTTTTCCCCTCTTGCTCAATGCCTTGCTAGATGGCGCGAGTATAAGCCGCGAAGCGAAGCGGGCAAGGCACGGAAATGTTCCGGCAAAACAGGAAAAAGGAAAAGGGACGAAAGCAGTTTGGAAATTCGCCGCAGGCGAATTTTGCGGCACCAGCCCGCGCCCCCACCCTACCTCCCATCGGTAGTATCCTGCGGGTGATAGGGTGGGGGCGCGGGCTGGTGCCGCTCTAAAACGCCCATACGGGGCATTTTTCAAGGAAAACGCGCAAGGAAAAGGGACGCGCGGGAAACCCTGCGCGTCCCTGACTGAGTTTGCGGTTCCTGCGTCTCCTCCCCTGCCGCCGGTTCCGCCTTGTCACGCTCCGGCTGTGCGCCGGTAACGCGCCGCCGCGCCATGACGGCGTGGCTGGATCTCGATTCCATGGATGACAAAGCCGGCCGACGGGAAACCCGTTGGGGAAAGCCTTTAGCATCCTCTCCCGGCGGCGGTGCACTTCTCGAGTCACCGTCTCGCCCTTGATTACGCAGCCGACACTAAGAGAATAATGCGCGCCGAACAATCACTCTTGCAGGCAATCAAGCGGCTAATTCGAAAGCATCTTCCGGATGTGACACAAGTGCCACAATTGCACGGAACGCCTTGCACGCTTGCCGAATTTGCCGGGATCGGTTAAGGGCGCGCCAATTTTGCGGCGCAGCATGCGCTGCTGGCCAACTCCTCGAACCGATAGGCAACGCATGTCCGCCCCGCTTCCCTTGCGCAATATCGCAATTATTGCGCACGTCGACCATGGCAAGACCACCCTTGTCGACCAGCTTTTCCGCCAGTCCGGCACGTTCCGTGAGAACCAGCGCATCGAAGAACGCGCCATGGACTCCAACGACCTCGAAAAGGAACGCGGGATCACCATCCTTGCGAAGCCGACTTCGATCGAGTGGAACGGCTACCGCATCAACATCGTCGACACCCCCGGCCACGCCGACTTCGGCGCCGAAGTCGAACGCATCCTCTCGATGGTCGACGGCGTCGTCCTGCTGGTGGACTCGTCGGAAGGCGCGATGCCGCAGACCAAGTTCGTCACCGGCAAGGCGCTGGGCCTCGGCCTGAAGCCGATCGTCGTCGTCAACAAGATCGACCGTCCCGACGGCCGTCACGCCGAAGTGCTGGACGAAGTGTTCGACCTCTTCGTCAGCCTCGACGCCAACGACGAACAGCTCGACTTCCCGACCCTCTACGCTTCGGGCCGCAACGGCTACGCCAGCTACGATCCGGACGCGCGCGAAGGCAACCTGACCCCGCTGTTCGAAAAGATCGTCGAGCACGTTCCCGCGCCCGATCTCGATCAGGACGCGCCGTTCTCGTTCCTCGCCACCCTGCTCGACCGTGACAACTTCATGGGCCGCGTCCTCACCGGCCGCGTCCAGTCCGGCACGCTGAAGGTCAACGACCCGATCCGCGCCATCGACGCCGACGGCAAGGTGATCGAAGTCGGCCGCGCCACCAAGGTGCTGTCGTTCCGTGGTCTGGACCGCGTTCCCGTGGAAGAAGCCCGCGCGGGTGACATCATCGCGCTGGCCGGCCTCGAGAAGGCCACCGTGTCGAACACCATCGCCGATCCCTCGGTTTCGGTGCCGATCAAGGCCCAGCCGATCGATCCGCCGACCCTGGCGATGCGATTCGCCGTCAACGACTCGCCGCTCGCGGGCCGTGAAGGCGACAAGGTCACCAGCCGCATGATCCGCGACCGCCTGATGCGCGAAGCGGAAACCAACGTCGCCATCCGCGTCACCGAATCGGCCGACCGCGACAGCTTCGAAGTTGCCGGTCGCGGCGAACTCCAGCTGGGCGTCGTCATCGAAACGATGCGCCGCGAAGGCTTCGAGCTGGGCATCAGCCGCCCGCGCGTGCTGTTCGGCACCGACGAAAAGGGCGGCCGCACCGAGCCGTACGAAACCGTCGTGATCGACGTGGACGACGAATTCTCGGGCACCGTCGTCGAGAAGATGCAGCGCCGCAAGGCCGAGCTTACCGACATGCGTCCTTCGGGCGCCGGCAAGACCCGCATCACCTTCTCGGCCCCTTCGCGCGGCCTGATCGGCTACCACGGCGAATTCCTTTCGGACACCCGCGGCACCGGCATCATGAACCGCCTGTTCGAGAAGTACGACGCGCACAAGGGCCCGATCGAAGGCCGCCAGAACGGCGTGCTGATCTCGAACGGCACCGGTGAAGCCGTCGGCTACGCGCTGAACAGCCTCGAAGATCGCGGCATCCTGTTCGTGAAGCCGCAGGAAAAGATCTATGAGGGCATGATCATCGGCGAAAACGCCAAGCCCGACGATCTCGAAGTGAACCCGATGAAGTCGAAGCAGCTGACGAACTTCCGTTCGACCGGCAAGGACGACGCCATCCGCCTCACCCCGCCCCGCGTGATGACGCTGGAGCAGGCGATCGCCTATATCGACGACGACGAAATGGTCGAAGTGACCCCGCAGTCGATCCGTCTGCGCAAGGCGTTCCTCGACCCGAACGAGCGCAAGAAGCAGAGCCGCAAGAAGGACTGATCCTTCCGGCGCTTCGGCGCCGTCGGCCAATCAGGAAAAAAGGGGCGGCAACCGCAGGGTTGCCGCCCCTTTCTCGTGTACTGGAGCCGTTTTCGGCCCTCTCCCAATCAGGGTATGGTAGGGATCAGAACTGGAACCCGACCGTCGCGCGCAGCGAGTGATACGAGAAGTTCTTGTTCGATCCCTTGATGCTCGTCGAGCCCGAATCGATCAGGAATGGATTGGTTGCCGGCGCGGTGCCGGGGCCGACTTCGACGCTGTACTTGTTGTCGTTGTAGCGGTTGTAGAGGTACTCAAGGCCAAGGCTGACGTTGCGGGCGACCATGATTTCGCCGCCGCCGCCGGCCTGCCAGCCCCAGACCAGCTTGTTGTTCCGCTGCGGATCGAACGAGTTCGCCGTGTTGGTGGTCAGGAAGGTGTGGTCGATCTTGGCGACGCCGCCACCGCCCGTCACATAGAACAGCGCGCCGCCGCCCGGCGTGTAGCCAGCACGCAGGCGGGCATTGAGGCCATAGTCGAGCTGGCGCTGGATCACATAGCTGGCGGGCGTGCTGCTGAAGCCGGACGTGGCGTCCTTGGCCTCGCTCTTCACGCCTTCCACGAGGCCGCCGAGCACGAAGTTGCCCATGCGCTTGTCGTAACCGAAGCGCACGCCGTATTCGGCGCCGTCCTTGTCGCTACGGCAACCGCCGTCAGGGGTCGCGCCCAGCGCGCGGCCGTTGCAGAAACCGGGAGCAAAGGCATTCGCCCCAGCAGCGGTGTTTACCGTATTGTCGTAACGGCCGTCACCGTCGGTATCGAAGCGCAGGCCGTCTCCACTGTCGTTCCCGCGAGTCGAAAGACCTCCGAACGCCTGGACATAGGGGCCGTCGAAGTGGCTGTTGCGCGCAGGGGTGTCGACGGCGATGGGCGCGGTGGCCGGGGCCGTATCGTCCTGCGCCATGGCCGGAACCGCAACGACGGCGACCGCGAGGCCGATTGCCGACGAAAGAAGGCGGGCAGTTTTCATGGTAATATCCCTGTCAAATTCATGCTTGGCTCTGCGTGAAGTTCAACCAGCGGATTTTGTTTCCTTTTCTGCGACGAACCGACGATGAATAGCAGATGGGCGGAGAACAGGCGCAGGACCATTCATACAATGACGTACAAACCTGAACGGAATCTGCTAGGCTCGCTTCGATCCGGTTCAGCCTCATCAGCGTAGAAGAACTTCAACAAGGGACGAGACCCCGGCCCCACCGGAGCCCCTGCCCAGCAAGGAGTTTCGACTATGACATTCTTCCGCAACACCGCGATCGCCACCGCCCTCGCCGCCACGGCGCTGGCAAGCGCCACCCCCGCAATGGCGCGCGACCACTATCGCAACAACGACAACACGGCCGCCGTCGCTATCGGCGCCGGCGTGATCGGTGTGGCCCTGGGCGCGATCCTGGCCTCGAACAACAACCGCGACCGCGATCGCTATCGGGACGATCGCTATTACGGGAGCAGCTACGGCTCCGCCTACAACAGCAGCTGGCAGTATCGCGACGGCGGACGCCACAGCCGCGACGACTACGACCGCTACCAGCGCGGCGACTATCGCCGGGGCTACGACCGCGATCGCGGTGACTTCCGCCGCGGCTACTGATCGACACGGCTACTGATCGACACGGCTACTGATCGACACGGCTACTGATCGACACGGCTACCGAGGCAGACCGGAAAAACCCCTCTCCGGCCTGCTGGAGACGCCCGGCCAAGCGGCCGGGCGTCTTTGTTTCGCCGGCATTTTTCATGCGATGGGCGGTTCGTCGCAAGGCCACCCATAGACCGGCGGAATTCACGCCAAGTTCACGGCCGGAGGCGGATTTTGATGCTCCAACGTGCCCACCGACTCCGCCGTAACTTGGTTGGCCCGGAAAGGAGTGCGATATGATCAAATTGAACTGGAAGTCCCTCGGGCTGGCGACCGCGCTTGCGGCTTCGGCCCTGACCGCTTCCGCGCCAGCCATGGCGCGAGACTACTACGACAGAGGCGGGAACGACGCGGCCATCGCCATCGGCGCGGGCGTGATCGGCCTCGCTCTCGGTGCGGCCCTGGCCGATCGCGACGACGACCGATACTACGATCGCGGCTACTACGATTCCCGCCGCTACGTGACCGTTCGCGACCGTCCCGGCTATTACTACTACTATGACGGCGCCCCCAATCGGTACTACCGAGATCGCTATTACGACCGGTACTATGCGCCCTATTATCGGGACCGCTGGAGCGGCCGCGATCGCTGGCGCGACGGCCGCCATGCCTGGCGAGACGATCGCCGGGGCTGGCGGGGCGATCGGAACCGGTGGGATCGGGGGCGCGACTGGGATCGACGTCGCGATCGCGACCGCCGCGACTGGGACCGCCGTCGCGATTGGCGCCGCTAGAGCGGTTTCCGATCCTGCTGCACCGGATCAACCGCTCTTAGTTTTTGGTTTGCCGCATTTTCCCAGTCATCAGGTGATTCCACCTGATTAGAAAATGCTCTGATCAAACTTCCCCGGCGCGCTGTGCCGCGCCGGGGACAGTATCCCGATCGGCGGTTTTCCGCAGGAACCAGCAACCGGCCATGAAGTCTACTCGCCATTTGCGGCAGGGAAGGCTATGGGGCGCCCACCATGCAAACCGCCGATCTGCGCATCGCCCTGTTTTCGGGCAACTACAACTATGTCCGTGACGGTGCCAACCAGGCGCTCAATCGCCTTGTCGGCTATCTTCTGCGTCAGGGCGCGCAAGTCCGGGTCTACGCGCCGGTGGTCAAGAACCCCGCCTTCGAAGCGACCGGCGACCTGATCGGCATCCATTCGCTGCCGATCCCGAACCGTCCCGAATATCGCGTTCCGCTGGCCATCTCGATGAAGGCGCGCCGCGACCTGAAGGATTTTGCGCCGAACGTCGTGCACGTTTCCTCGCCCGATCCGGTCGGGCACCAGGCCGTGACCTGGGCGCGCGCGCGCAGCCTGCCGGTGCTCGCTTCGGTCCATACCCGGTTCGAGACCTACCTGCGCTACTACAACATGGCCTGGGGCGAGCCCGTGATCGAGGCGATCCTGCGCCGCTTCTACCGCCGCTGCGATGCGCTGGTGGCGCCTTCGGAATCGATGGCCCAGCTTCTTCGCGAGCAGCGCATGAACTACGATGTGTCGATCTGGTCGCGCGGCGTCGATCGCGAGATCTTCCACCCCGATCGCCGCGACCTTGCCTGGCGCCGCGCCCAGGGGATCGCGGACCATGAAGTGGTCGTGGGCTTCCTCGGCCGCCTGGTCATGGAGAAAGGCCTCGACGTCTTTTCCGACACTCTGGACGACCTCACCCGCCGGGGAGTTGCGCATCGCGTGCTCGTCGTCGGCGAAGGACCGGCGCGCGAATGGTTCCAGGCCCGCCTGCCGCAGGCGGCCTTCGTCGGCTTCCAGCAGGGAGCCGACCTTGCCCGCGCGGTGGCCAGCATGGACATGCTGTTCAACCCCTCGGTCACCGAAACTTTCGGCAACGTCACGCTGGAAGCGATGGCCTGCCGCCTCCCCGTGATCGCCGCCGCCGCCACCGGCAGCCAGAGCCTGGTCGACGACCACGTTTCCGGGCGCCTGATTCCTCCGGGTGCCATCCACCAGTTCGCCGAAGCCTTGAAGGCCTACATCGAAAACGCGGAACTGCGCGCCGCGCACGGCCTGGCTGGAGAAGCCCGCGCGCTCGACTTCAGCTGGGATCGGATCAACCAGGCTGTGGCAGACACCTATGTGCGCCTCGTCCGTCAGCGCTCGCGCGGCTGAGCCACTTCCAACTTTAGAGAGTCCTTTCAATCCCACTCTCCGTCATCCTGAACTTGTTTCAGGATCCATTCCTGACCATCAACGGCGGTGGGATCGGCAAGATGGATCCTGAGCCGAAGGCCAGCGCAGCTAAACAAGTTCAGGATGACGTTTGAGTATGGGATGCCGTTGCGGCTGTGGGGAAGGGTGAGGCCCTTACCTCAGAACTCCGGCGTTGCGCAGCCGCACCGCATACCAGAGCAGGAACAGCGCCACGGTCCAGATCACCAGCGTTATGCCGATGCTGGCCGGGCTGGTCAGCATCGCCGGCGTCTCGGAAACGAACGGGTAGATCTGGTTCACCGCCAGCCCCAGCAGCGAGATCGTGAAGGCCGCCACCGCCCAGCGCGAGCGCAGGAGCAGCAGCAGCGAACCCGCCAGCCCGCCCCATACGCCGAGCGCCCAGGTGACGATCGTCCAGCTCGGCGCCGCGTCCAGCCAGTCTATCATTTCCGGCGAGAGGGGCGCGAGCCATTCGGGATTGCGCGTGACGGTCATCGAAAAGTCGGTGCATCCGAAGGCGTTCCACACCAACGCCAGCACCCCGACGATCCACAGATGCCGTGGGGTTCTCACTCCCAAGGTCCCGGCCATCGCTTACCCTCCCTGTCTCGATCATGGCCTTGCAGGATACGCCTGCCCCGGAACCGATGCAATTCCTCGGAACAATAGCTAGATAGTGGCCATGGCCGACCTCTTTGCCGATGACCTGCCCCCTTCGCCCGCGCCCGACGAACCGCGTGAGGATGCTCCGCTGGCCGACCGCCTGCGCCCGCGCACGCTGGACGACGTGGTGGGGCAGGAGCATCTGACCGGCCCGGAAGGCCCGATCGGGCGCATGGTGGCGGCGGGCCGCCTCTCCTCGATGATCCTCTGGGGACCGCCCGGCACCGGCAAGACCAGCACCGCCCGTCTGCTGGCGGACGCGGTGGGCATGCGCTTCACCGCCGTCTCCGCCGTGTTCTCGGGCGTGGCGGATCTCAAGAAAGCCTTTGCCGAAGCCGATCTCGCCGCCCGCGCCGGGCAGCGCACGCTGCTCTTCGTGGACGAGATCCACCGCTTCAACCGCGCCCAGCAAGACGGCTTCCTGCCTTTCGTCGAGCGCGGCACCGTCACCCTCGTCGGCGCGACGACGGAAAACCCGAGCTTCGCGCTAAACGCCGCCCTCCTCAGCCGCGCCCAGGTGCTGATCCTGCACCGCCTCGGGCCGGAAGCCCTGAACGGGTTGCTGGACAAGGCCGAAGCGCTGGAAGGCCCGCTGCCGCTGGACGACAACGCCCGCGCGGCGCTGGTCGCCTCGGCGGACGGCGACGGACGCTTCCTGCTCAACCAGGCGGAGACGCTCTACGCCGCGCGGATCGCCGAGCCGCTCGATCCGGCCGGACTCGGCCAGTTCCTGCAACGCCGCGTCGCCGTCTACGACAAGGATCGAGACGGCCACTACAACCTGATCTCGGCGCTTCACAAGGCAGTGCGCGGCTCGGATCCGCAGGCCGCGCTCTACTACCTCGCGCGCATGCTGACGGCAGGAGAGGAACCGCTGTTCCTCCTGCGCCGCCTCGTGCGCATGGCGAGCGAGGACATCGGGCTGGCCGATCCGCAGGCGCTCGTGCAATGCTTGGCCGCCAAGCAGACCTATGAGTTCCTCGGCTCGCCCGAAGGCGAACTGGCGATCGCCCAGGCCTGCCTCTATGTCGCCACCGCGCCGAAATCGAATGCGGCTTACGTGGCCTGGAAGGGCGCGGCCCGCTCCGCGCGCGAGACCGGCTCGCTCATGCCGCCGGCCAATATCCTCAACGCGCCGACCAAGCTGATGAAGGACATCGGCTACGGCAAGGACTACGCCTACGATCACGACGCGCCGGACGGCTTCTCGGGCGACGACTACTGGCCTGAGGAGATGACCCCGCAGACGTTCTACGAGCCCGTCGAGCGCGGCTTCGAACGGGAAATCCGCAAGCGCATCGAATGGTGGGACCGCAAGCGGACCGAACGGCGCGAGAGTTAGCGCGGCGCGATGCCCCGGTTCCGGCATTTCATGGCGATCGACTGGTCGGGGGCGCTTGGCCCGCGCCAGAAGGGCATCGCCGTTGCCCTGTGCGGCCTCGAAGACGCGCCGCGCCTGCTGCGTCCGAACGGCCACGCCCACTGGTCGCGCGAGGACGTGCTGCGCCTGCTGCGGGACGGATTGCCGCAGGATACACTGGTCGGCCTCGATCTCGGCATCTCGCTGCCTTTCGCGGATGCCGGGGCCTTCTTCCCGGACTGGCCGGACAGCCCCCCGAACGCCCGCACGCTCTGGGCCCTGATCGACGCGGTCTGCGCGCAGGACGAGCATCTGGCCGCCGCCAGCTTCGTCGATCACCCCGAACTCAGCGCCTATTTCCGCCGCCACGGCGGCCGGGAAGGCGCGCGCTTTCATCTGCCCGCCGCGCTCCACCGGCGCGGGCGCATGCGCGTGACCGAGGAAGCGCAGGCCCGCGCGGGGTGCAATCCCTACTCCAACTTCAACCTCGTGGGCGCTGCGCAAGTCGGAAAGTCCAGCCTCACCGGCATGCGGCTGCTGCATCGCCTCGGCGGCGCGCTTCCCGTCTGGCCGATCGATCCCCTGCCGGAAAGCGGATCGGTGGTGACCGAGATCTATACCACCCTCGCCGCCGTCGCCGCCGGGAGATCGGCCAGCCGGGCCAAGATGACCGATCGTGCCGCCCTCAACCACGCTCTCTCGGCGCTGGGCTCCGCTCCCGTCACGGGGACCGGCCCGATCGATGATCACAGCGCCGACGCCTTGCTCACCGCCGCCTGGCTGCGCACCGCCGCGCCACGCGCCGACCTGTGGAAACCCGTTGATCTGACACCCGAACTTGCCCGGACCGAGGGCTGGACCTTCGGCGCGGCATAGCCCAGAACCAGGGCTATCGGGGCGATGAACGACGCGCCCCCAAGATGATCGACAGGGCAAAAGCGATGACAGGGCCAAAAGCGATGACAGGGACCATTCAGCCTATGAAACACGCGTTGCTGGCAGGTATCGCCTGCCTTGCTCTCGGTCTTGGAACCCAAAGCGCGCAAGCGAAGCCCGCCACCTCACCGCCTACGGCCGTCTCGGTCGCGCTGGGCAAGCCGGCCACGCCTTGGAAAGCCTTCGTCAACCGCACGATCGAAGCCTGGATGGCCCAGGACCCGTCGTTCGCCGTCTATCAGGGCGCCCACCAGTTCGACGGCAAGCTGCCCGACTGGAGCCCGGACGGCCTCAAGGCACGCGGCGCGTTCCTGAAGAAAGTGATCGCCGATGCCGGGGCCTTCACCCACCTAACCGTCGAAGACCGGTTCGAACGCGACTATCTCGTGCAGGTCGCCAAGGGCCAGCTGTTCTGGCTGGAAGACGCCGACAAGCCGCACAACAATCCCGGCTACTATATCGAGAGCGGCCTCGATCCGAACGTCTACGTCAGCCGCGCCTATGCCGACAAGCCGACGCGCATGAAGGCGATGATCGCCTTCTTCAAGGCGGTGCCCGCGGCCGCCGGGCAGATTCGCGGCAACCTGAAGACCGCCATGCCCGCCAGCTTCATCAAGCTGGGCACCGCAGGCTTCTCGGGGTTTGCCGACTATTACCGGGGCGATGCCCGCGCCGCCTTCGCCGACGTGAAGGACGCGAAGCTCCAGGCCGAGTTCAAGGCCAGTTCGGAAAGCGCGGCCAAGGCCATGCAGGATCTTTCCGAGTGGCTCGGCAAGGCCACGCCCACCCAGGACTTCGCGATGGGCGCCAAGCGCTTCTCGCGCATGCTTGCCGCCACCGAGGCGGTGGACGCCCCCTTGAGCGAGTTGGAAGCCGTGGGCCGCGCCGATCTCAAGCGCAACCAAGACCTGCTGAAGGCCGCCTGCGCCGAATATGCGCCGGGCAAGGACATCCAGGGCTGCTTCGACAAGATGCGCGCCGACAAGCCGGAAGGCGGCCCCGTCGCCGCCGCGCGCCTCCAGATCCCCGAACTCACCGCCTTCGTGCGCCAGCAGGACATCGCCACGATCCCCGGCACCGAGCAGGCGCTGGTTGAGGAAAGCCCTCCCTACAACCGCCAGAACTCGGCCTATATCGATCCCGCCGGGCCGCTGGAGAAGGGCATTCCCTCGGTCTACTACATCTCGCCGCCCGACCCTTCGTGGTCGCAGCAGATGCAGCAGGACTACATCCCCGGAAAGAACGACCTGCTGTTCACCTCGGTGCATGAGGTCATGCCCGGCCACTTCCTGCAATTCCTCCACTCGAACCGCTCCCCGTCATGGGTGGGCCGTCTCTGGGTCGGCTATGCCTATGCGGAAGGCTGGGCGCACTATGCCGAGGAAATGATGTGGGACGCGGGCCTGGGCAAAGGCGATGCGGGCGTCCATGTCGGCCAGCTCTCGAACGCCCTGCTGCGCAACTGCCGCTATCTCTCGGCCATCGGCCTCCATGCGCGCGGCATGACGCAGGCGCAGTCCAAGCGCCTGTTCATGGACGAATGCTACCAGGATGAAGGCACCGCCGAACAGCAGGCCGCGCGCGGCACTTACGATCCGGCCTACCTCAACTACACCTTGGGCAAGCTGATGATCCGCAAGCTGCGCGACGACTGGACCGCGCCGCGCGGCGGCCGCGCGGCCTGGAAGCCGTTCCACGACCAGTTCCTGAGCCACGGCGGCCCGCCGATCCCGCTCGTACGCCAGGCGATGATGCAGGAAGATGCACCCCACGCCATTTTCTGAGCGATATTTCACAAAAGCAACTGGACCGGCGCCCCTCCCTCAAGGTAAGGGCGCCGGACTTGTTTCGCGCATCGGCTCTCCCGTTGCGCCGGGCCGGCTTAGCTCAGTTGGTAGAGCACCTGATTTGTAATCAGGGGGCCACGGGTTCGAATCCTGTAGCCGGCACCACCGTCCACCTTTCTCCGACACCCTGACGACACGATTAAAGGACGATCGCTCCCAGCGAGGCGATTTCGTCGAAATAGCGGGCGATCCGGTCCGCGGCGTTTTCGGTGAGTTCGATGAAGGCCCGGCGACGGTCGTTTTCATCGCAGACGCGCTGGAACAGCCCGGCCTGGACCAGGGCGCCGATCCAGCGCAGCGCCGTGGTCGGCGGTACGCCGGAGGCGATGCAGAGCGAGGTTACGGCCACCCGCTTGCCTTCCACGCGCGCGGCGGCAAGGTCCAGCAGCATGTCCCAGGCGGGATCGGCAAAGAACTCGCCTTCGATGAAGCGCGCGCGCAACTGCCTTTGCCGTATGACGCGGCGAATCAGGCGCGCTTCAGGCAGGCTGGCAGACCTCGCCAGCGGCACTGCTCGCTCTTCCACCGGATTGCGCGGTTCCATGACCGCCGTCGTCTCGCGCGGCGCCAGTCGGTCGATGTGTCCCGCGATCTGCCCGACCTGCTCGGTAAGGCGCAGCAGCATCAGCCGATCGTCGTCGGACAGTTCCCTCAGGCGAGCGGCCGGGAACCCGGCCAGCGTCTGCCCCAGCGCCATGACACGTTCGGCACGGTTGGGATCGACCAGAAGAAGCGGCGAAGACATGTCCATGCAGGCGAACACATCGTCCAGCGCATCGACCGATGTGGACACGATCAGCCGCGCCTCGCCATTTGCAGCCCGCAGGTCCAGCCGCGCCAGCGCGGCCATGGCCTGCGCATCGACGATCGGGCAATCGAGCAGAACGACATCGGCCAGCGGCCGCCCCTCGTTCTCCATCAGTTCGCTGAGCGGCGCCACATGGGCGACTTCCACTCCGGCGGCGATTGCATCGTCCCGCATCGCCGCGCGCAAGTGCGGCCTGTCCACGAAGATCGACAGCGACACCGCCCTGGCACCAGATGCGCTGGATGAAACTCCATAGGAGAAATCGGCGATTTCCGCGCCCTGCATGATCGCTCGCCCCCTGCTTCGACAACCGCCTAAGGGGTATAACGTAAGCCTTCGAAGTCAACGCAATCGATGGTAAAACCTTGTTACCAGCCCGCAATCTCGCGGGTTACCAGTGCCTCCAGCATGTCCATCCCGGCAGCCTGGTCGTTCAGGCAGGCCAGCACCGCGATCTTCTGCCCACCGGCTTCCTCGAATACTTCGCGCCCACGAATCGCGAGTTCTTCGAGCGTCTCCACGCAGTCCGCCGAGAAGCCGGGCGCCGCCACCGCGATACGGCGCGTCCCGGCTTTCGCCTCTGCCGCCAGAACATCCTCCGTCGAAGGCTCCAGCCACTTGGCGCGGCCGAAACGCGACTGGAAGCTCGTCTCGATACGCAGGTCCGGCCGGGAATTGGCGAGGCGCTCGCTCAACAGCCGCGAGGTCTCGCGGCAGTGCCGGTGATAGGGATCGCCGAGGTCGGCGGTGCGCTGCGGCATGCCGTGATAGGAAAGCAGCAGCAGCTCGGGCACGAAGTCCAGCGCCTCGACCTGGCGCAGCAGATCGGTTTCCAGCGCGCCGATATAGGCCGGATCGTCGAAATAGGGCGGAAGCGTGCGGATTGCGGGTTGTGCGCGCATCGCCGCGAGTGCCTCGCCCAGCTTGTCCATCACCGAGGCCGTGGTCGCGCCGGAGTATTGCGGATAGAGCGGCGCCACGAGGATGCGATCGCACCCCGCCTGCTTCATCGCCTCCAGCCGCGAGGGGATCGAAGGATTGCCGTAGCGCATGGCCCAATCTACCCGCGCGCGGACGCCCAGTCGCTCTTGCAGACGGGCGGCCTGAGCCCGCGTGATCGCGGCGAGCGGTGAGCCTTCCTCGGTCCAGACCTGCCTGTAGGCGTGGGCCGACTTGGCAGGGCGGGTCCGCAGGATGACGCCGCGCAGGATCGGCTGCCAGGCGATCGCGGGGATCTCCACGACGCGGCGGTCCGAGAGGAATTCGGCAAGATAGCGACGGACGGCGGACGGTGTCGGCGCATCCGGCGTGCCGAGGTTGACGAGAAGGACACCGATACCCTTCGCAGGGGACGGCTGATCACTGGAAGACATCACATATCCTCGGCAAAGAGCGGCAAACGGCGGAAACGCAGCCCGGTTGCCGAGTAAAGTGCATTGGCGACGGCAGGCGCGACAGCCGCCACACCGATTTCGCCCGGATCAGCCGGATCAGCCGTGCTGTCGATGAACTCCACCTCGATCGCCGGGCAATCGGCCAGGGTGGGCAGGGCAAGGTCGGACAGGCGCTCGCCGTCCGGACGTCCGCCCGCGTAACTGGCACTGCATCCCAGCGCCACCCCGAGCCCGAAAACCAAACCGCCCTCGATCTGCTGACGCGCCACGTCCAGATTGACGATGCGGCCGATGTCGGCGACGGCGCTCAGCTTGTCCACCCGGACCCCGTTCTCGTCCCGCCGGGCTCCGGCGACCACGGCGATGCGCGCCTCTCCGATGACATGGCAGGCAAGGCCCTGGCCGCTGTTGTCGCCGCCTCCGCCCCACTGCGCCAGACTGGCCGCGCGCTGGAGGCACTCGGCAAGGCGGGGATCGTGGCCGAGCATCGCCATGCGGAATGAGAGCGGCTCGCGTCCGGCCCGGTGCGCCAGCTCGTCCACGAAACTCTCGTTGAAGAAGGCGGTGTAGCCGTGCGCATTGCCGCGCATACGGGCGGTTGGCAGGCCGATCGCGGCGGGAATGTGATCGACAGCCAGATTGGGCACGGCATAGGCGGGAATCGCGCCTTCCACCGCCATTCGATCGTCAGCCTCGGCCACGGCATCGAGTGCGTCGAACGGCGCATCGCCCGAAAAGAAGCGCCGTCCGAACTCGCGAGCGGTAGCCGGCGCGGCAATGCGGGCGCGCCACGCCATGGGTCTTCCCTCGGGGTCAGGCCGCGCGGCCATCACGGCCACCGCAGGCGTGCGGGGAAAGGTGGCGAAGTGCTCCTGCCGTCGCGAGACCGTCAATTGCACGGGACGCCCCGCCTCCTTCGCCAAAACCGCGACTTGCGCGGCGTGGGCGCATTCCAGGCGTCGGTCGAAACTGCCGCCGATCGGCATAGGGTAGAGCACGATGTCGCCCGTATGGATTCCGAGCGCCTCTGCCGCAGCGCTACGCGCGGCCTCGGGCGCCTGGGTGCCGATCCAGAGTTCGAGGCGGCCGCCGTTGTAGCGGGCAGTGGCGCAAGCGGTCTCGATCGACGCGTGGAGGCCCGGCGCCACTTCGTAGCGGATCTGCACGGGCATGGCGCCCTCGACCGCCGCCTTGTCTCCCGCCAGATGGATGCGCGTGGGCGAGCCATGCGCCATGGCCTCGTCCAGCGCCGTGTCGATCTCGCCGCTGTCGCTGCCGCGCGCGACGCGAAAACGCGGTGCGGCACGGGTGAGCGCGGTTTCCGCCGTCCACCAGTCCTGCGCCAGCGCCGCCACCCAGTCCGGCCCCTGGACGAAACGCGCGAAGCCGCGCAGGCCCTTGCCGGCGTTTCCGTCGTATCCCGAGACACTGGCCTTGCCGAGCGGCGCGTGGCGGATTGCGGCGCGCAGCATGTCCGGCAGGCGAACGTCGCCCGCGAAAGTCCACGATCCGTCCACTTTCGAGGGCAGGTCCAGCCGGGGATAGCGCAAGGGTGCGCCGGGCACGAATTCGCCCGGCTTCTCGGCCATCGGCTCGGGACGCAGCGGCGGCGGGTCCGGCGGGGAGAAGCCTGCCGCCTCGCGTGCCAGCGGGCCGAAGTTCAGCCGCTTTTCGCCATGCGTGACGAGCCCGGCGGCCACGTCGCACGCCTCGGGCGCGACATTCCAGCGCGCGGCGGCCGCCTGAACCAACAGGGCGCGCGCGGAGGCGGCGGCGGCGCGGGCCGGTCCCTCATAGGCGGCGACGGAAGTGCCATCGGCGGTGACGTTGAAGCGGTGATCCTCGGCCCAGCGCCGCGCGATCATGCCCTCGGGCGCCCCGGCAAGATCGGACGCGAACGGCATCCAGAGCGGCGCCCACTTCGCGGCCAGCACGGTGTTGGCGTAAAGTGCGCTGACCGGGGCGGGCTCCACCGCCACCTGCCGCCAGTCGGCACCGAGTTCTTGGGCGACGATCTGCGGAAGCAGCGTGGTCACCCCCTGCCCCATCTCGACTTGCGGCACCGCGACACTGACCACGCCATCGGCCGCGATCTTGATCCAGGCGCCGAAGGCATATTCGTCGCGGCCGGGTTCGAGCGGCAGCGGAAAGCGGTGCGGGCGCAGCAGATAGCCCACCGCAAGACCGCCGCCCGCCAGCGCGCCGATCAGGATCCCCCTCCTGGAAACGGAGGGGCGCGCAAGTGCCATCAGTGGCTGTCCAACCAGTCCGAAACCTTGGCGGCGAGCGCGGCGAAAGCCTCTGCCTGCGGGCCTTCTCCGGCGGCCGGCGGCTTGCCGGCATCGCTGTCGCGCCGGATGGCGATGTCCAGCGGGATGCGGCCGAGGAACGTCTGCCCCATGTCCCGCGCCGCCGCTTCGGCGCCGCCGATGCCGAAGGGATCGCTCACCTCGCCGCAATGGGGGCAGGCATAGCCGGCCATGTTCTCGACGACGCCCACCACCGGCACGCCGCTCTTCTCGAACAGTTCCACCGCGCGCGTGGCGTCCATCAGCGCCAGATCCTGCGGGGTGGAGACGATGACCGCGCCCGCCGGCTTGAACTTCTGGAGCATGGTCAGCTGCACGTCGCCGGTGCCGGGCGGCAGATCGACCACGACGACTTCGGCATTGTCCCAGTGACCTTCGAGCATCTTGGTGAGCGCGCCCGCCACCATCGGCCCACGCCAGGCGATCGCCTGCCCCGGTTCCAGCAGGTTGGCCATCGACAGCACCGGCACGCCGAAAGCGCTGGCGACCGGCACCAGCCGGCTCTCGTGCGCCACCGGCCGCTGCCCCTCGGTGCCGAGCAGACGGGCCTGCGAGGGTCCGTAGATATCCGCATCGACCAGCCCGACCTTGCGCCCCATGCGCGAGAGCGCCACGGCGAGATTGGCCGCGAGCGTCGACTTGCCGACCCCGCCCTTGCCCGATCCCACCGCCAGGATGCGTCGCACCGGCTTCTCCGCCATGACCGCCACGCGCACGTCATCGACGCCCGGCTGGCCATCGAGTGCGCCCGATACGAGCTGCTCCAGCCCCGCGCGATCCTGCACGGACAGGCCGGTGGCATCGATCACCACGCTCACCTTGCCGTCGGCAACCCGCAGCGACTGGATCCGCCCCGCCACCTCGGCCGGCAGGAGGGCTTTCAGTCGATCGGCGTCCGAAATGGTCATCGCGTCCTTTTCCAAAGCTGGCGGTGCCAAATGCCGGCACGCCTCGGGAAGAATTTGGGGTTCAGGTGGAGCAGTCGGAGAAAAAGGGCAAGAGAGGCACTGTTTTTGTGCGAATACCGCACCTATAGATAAAGCCATGAAAGCAATCGGTGATGCAAACTCGCCCCACGGTCTCGCCATGAGCGGACGCCAGAGCCCCTGGGGCGGCGGCAATGACGGAAATTCCGGCTCCGGATCCGAGGGGCCGGAAGACGGCTCGCAGAGCGGTTCCGGCGACAGTTCCGAACCGGAACGCCCCGTGACGGGAGAGACGGAAAGCGACGCTGAAGGTCGGGGCGCAAAAGGCGCCGGGCCACGCGGCGAGAACGCACCGTCGTCGCCCGATGGCGGCCCCGAACGCACCCCCGAACGGCCGGGCGACAAGAAAGGCCCGCGCAATCCCTGGCTGCCCAGCGGAGACACGCCGCCGCGCCGGTCGGCGGGCCTCGACGATATCTTCCGTCCGCGCGAACCGCGCCGCTCCGGCGGCAGCGGCGGTGGCGGCGGGTTCGGCCCCGGCGGCTTTCCCAACCTGCCGCGCCGCGCCGATGGCAGGTCCTGGCTGCCGCTGGGCATCGGCGTCGCCGTGGTCGCGCTGCTGGCGATGTCCACCGTCCACATGCTCGGCCCCAAGGAACAGGGCATCGTCACCCGGCTCGGCGGCTATTCCCGCACCATCGATTCCGGCCTGTCGCTGACCCTGCCCTGGCCCTTCGAATCCGTGGACGTGCAGGACGTTCGCAGCTTCAACGTCTATTCGATCCCCGATGGCGAGGGCGAGAAGCTGATGCTGACGAGCGACAAGAATCTCGTCGATCTCAGCTATCTGGTGCGCTGGAACATCAAGAACCTGAAAGACTACACCTATCGCCTTGCCGATCCGAAGGAGACGGTGCGGGAAGTGGCCGAAGCGGCGATGCGCGCCTCGATCGCGCAGATCTCGCTGAACGATGCGCTTTCGGGCGCGGGCCGCGCGGTCGTCGAACAGGACGTTCGCGAACGCACCCAGCGCATCCTCGACTTCTATCGCGCCGGCGTCGCCATCCAGGGCGTTGAGGTCAAGAAGGCCGATCCGCCGGCGAAGACGCGTGAGGCCTTCGACCAGGTCAACGTCGCCCAGCAGGAAGCCGATCGGGACCGCTCCAAGGCCCGCGCCTGGGCGCAGCAGACCATGGCCCGTGCCCAGGGCGCGGCGGCCTCGTTCGACAAGGTCTATGAACAGTACAAGCTGGCGCCGGAAGTGACGCGCCGCCGCATGTACTACGAAACGATGGAGAGCGTGCTGCGCGACAACGACGTTGTCGTCAGCGATTCCAAGAACATGACGTCCTACCTGCCCCTGCCGGAAGTAAGGCGCCGTGCGCCCGCCAGCGAAGAAACCGTGGTGACCGTGCCCGCCGGCTCGGCGCCGGCAGCCCCCGCAGCGAAGGGAGGCCAGTGATGAGCGGCAGCTTCTGGCAGGACTACAAGCTTCCCCTCGCGCTTGGCGGCGCGGCCCTCGTGGCCCTGATGCTCAGCGTGATCGTGGTGCCGGAAACCGAGCAGGCCGTGGTCGTGCGCACCGGCCGTCCGGTGGCGGTCTACAACCGGTTCAATCCGAAAGCCGATTACGGCCAGACCGACGCGGGCGTGCATTTCCGCATTCCCATCGTCGATCGCGTGGTGCGCATCGACAAGCGCCTGCTCTCGGTCGACATGCAGCAGCAGCAGGTGCTCTCCACCGACCAGCTTCGCCTGAACGTCGATGCCTATGCCCGCTACCGCATCATCGATCCGGTCCGCATGGTGGAATCCGCCGGCACGACTGAGAACGTGACCCAGCAGCTCGAACCGATCCTCTCCTCGGTGCTGCGCCAGGAGCTGGGCAAGCGGACCTTCCAGTCCCTGCTCACGGCCGAGCGCGGCAAGGCGATGGAGAATATTCGCGACGGCCTCGACCGCGAGGCGCGCCAATACGGCGCCCAGGTGGTCGACGTGCGGATCAAGCGCGCCGATCTTCCCGAGGGTGCCCTGGAAAGCGCCTTCACCCGCATGCAGGCCGCGCGCACCGAGGAATCGCGCACGATCGCCGCGCAGGGCCAGAAGGATGCGCAGATCATCCAGGCCGAAGCCGAAGCGCAGGCCGCGAAGGTCTATGCCGAAAGTTTCGGCAAGGATCCGGCGTTCTACGACTTCTACCGGTCCATGCAGAGCTATTCGGTGACCTTCGCCAAGGGCGACAACGGCAAGACCATCCTGCTTTCCCCCGATAACGCCTATCTCAACCACTTCAGGGAACCGTGACCGGCGCGAGGCGTCTTCCAGTGAAAAGCCCCCAGGGTTTTCCCGCTGCGGCAAGAGCCCGCTCCCCGATCCATTCAAACCCGGTTAAGCTCTCAAGAGTTCAATCGGCACCAGTCGGCGGATGTGACGCCACACCGCCAAGACGGAGGAATTAAAGGACGTGAAGCCCGTGCGATACGCTTATGGATTGACCACAGCGCTCCTGCTGGGAGGTGCCACCGCCACGCTGGTGACAGGCTTCCCCGCCGGAGCCCAGGTCGCCCAGAACGAAGCAAGCCAGATGGCCCGCGTCGTGCCCCGCGCCGGCGCGCCGGACAGCTTTGCCGACCTCACCGAGCAGCTTCAGCCTGCGGTGGTGAACATCTCGACGCGCCAGCGCGTGCAGGTGGCAGGGGGCGGCAACAATCCCTTCGCCGGTACGCCGTTCGAAGGCCTGTTCGGCGGTGGCGGCGGCGGCGGCACGCCGCAGACGCGCGAAGCCCAGTCGCTGGGTTCGGGCTTCGTCATCTCGGCGGATGGCTACATCGTCACGAACAACCACGTGATCACGGCAGAGGGCAAGGGCGAGATCGAATCGATCACCGTCATCATGCCCGACGGCACCGAGTATCCCGCCAAGCTGATTGGCAAGGACGCGCAGTCCGACCTCGCGGTGCTCAAGATCACTGCCGGCAAAGCCCTGCCCTACGTCAAGTTCGGTGACAGCTCGAAGGCCCGCGTGGGCGACTGGGTGCTGGCGATCGGCAACCCCTTCGGCCTCGGCGGCACGGTCACGGCGGGCATCGTCTCGGCCGTCTACCGCAACACCGGTGCGGGCGGCGCCTATGACCGCTATCTCCAGACCGACGCCTCGATCAACCGCGGCAACTCGGGCGGCCCCATGTTCGACATGAAGGGCCAGGTGATCGGCATCAACAACGCGATCTTCTCGCCCACCGGCGGCAGCGTCGGCATCGGCTTCGCAATCCCTGCCGAAATCGCCTCGCCCATCGTCGAGAAGCTGATGAAGGGCCAGGCGATCGAGCGCGGCTACCTCGGCGTCACGATCCAGCAGCTGAACGAAGACCTCGCGGATTCGCTTGGCCTGGAACACAACAAGGGTGAATTCATCCAGAGCGTCGTTCCCGATGGCGCCGGCGCCAAGGCCGGCATCCAGGCGGGCGACGTGGTGGTGAAGGTGGGCGGCAAGGAAGTGACCCGCGACCAGACGCTCTCGTTCCTCGTCGCCAATACGCCTCCCGGCACGCGCATCCCGATCGAACTGATCCGTGGCGGCCGCCGCCAGACGGTGACCGCCACGGTCGCCAAGCGCCCGACCGACGACGAGCTTCAGCAGAGCTTCGACCCGAGCACCAACGAGAACGATCCGCTGGGCAATGCATCCAAGGAACAGGGCGAAAGCGCTGTTCAGAAGTCGCTCGGCCTCTCGGTGATCCCGCTGACGCCGCAGATCGCCCGCCAGCTCGGCGCGGCCGAAGGCACGCGCGGCCTGGTGATCGTGGGCGTCGATCCCAGCTCCGACGCGGGCCAGAAGGGCTTCGCTCGCGGCTTCATCATCCTCTCGGCCAACAATACGCCGGTGGCGACGCAGGCCGATCTGGACAATGCGATCAAGGCCGCCAAGGCCGAGGGTCGCTCCGCGATCCTGCTGCGCGTCCAACCGCGCGGCCAGCCGCCGGCATTCGTCCCGGTGCGCCTGCGCTAAGCAGCCCCCTCGAAGGCAAAAGAAAGCGCCCGTCGGAGAAATCCGGCGGGCGCTTTCCTTTGTCGGGACGCCGCATCTTTCGGCAAGCTCACGGAAAGCTCGCCGGTCAGAGCCGTGCCGGTACTGCACAGGCCACAAAAAAGCCCGCCTGGATGAAGGCGGGCTTTCTCGTTTTCACGAAAGATGTCTCGTATCAGTCGCCCGGCGTACGGGTCGCGGTCGGACGTGGGGTCGGCGAACCGGGCCGCATGCCCGGCCCATTGCCCAGTCCCTGCCCAGCGCGAAGGCCGGGATCGTCACTGCGCGAGCGTCCGGTGGCGCGGTCGAGGAAATCCTCGCCCGCCGCCGCCGGTGCCTGGCCGGGGCCGTAGTCCGGCATCTGCGGCTGTCCGGGGCCGGCGCCTGGCCCCATCGAGCCGTCCTCGTAGCGCGGCTGGCCGTCCGGCCCCACCGCGCCGTTCTCGGGCCGCACGATGTTGCCGTTCTCGTCGACGTAGTAATAGTCCTCAGGGTTGCCCTGAAGGGCTTCGTCGTCGGGTTCGAGCTGCCATTCGGGAAGCTTCACTTCCGTTTGGAACTGCTCCACCGGGCGCTTGGCCACGGCGACCTTCATGTAGTCCGAGAAAGCGCGCGCCGGGGCGTGGCCGCCGGAGAGGCCCGGTACCGGGCGAGCATCGTCGCGGCCCATCCACACGCCGGTGGTGATGCCGCTGGAGAAGCCCAGGAACCAGCCGTCCTTGTTGGAGCTGGTGGTGCCGGTCTTGCCCGCGACCGGACGGCCGATCTGCGCCGCACGGCCAGTGCCCGTGGCGACGGTGGTCTGCAACAGATCGGTGATGCCCGCCGCGACATTGGGCGGCACCAGCACCTGCCCGCGCGCGGACTTGTGCTCGTAGATCACGTCACCCCCGCCGGTCGTCACCTTGACGATGCCATAAGGCTCCACCGAAGTGCCGCCCGCCGAGATCGCCGCGAAGGCGCGGGTCATGTCGATGACGTGGACTTCCGAAGTGCCGAGGACCATCGCGGGCTTGGTGTTGATCGGGGTCGAAACGCCGAAACGCCGCGCCATCGAGGCGACGGTGCCGAAGCCCACTTCGTTGCCGAGCTGGGCGGCCACGGTGTTCTTCGAATAGGCGAAGGCGGTGCGCACGTCGATCTGGCCGGCGAAGTTGCGGCCATCGTTCTGCGGGCTCCAGCCGTCGATCGTCACCGGCTCGTCCACCACGCGATCGTCGGGCGTATAGCCCGCCTCGAATGCCGATAGGTAGACGAACAGCTTCCACGCCGAGCCGGGCTGGCGCAGCGCGGTGGTGGCGCGGTTATAGTTCGAGTTCACGTAGTCCGTGCCGCCGACCATCGCCAGCACCGCGCCGTCGCGGTCGAGGCTGACCAGCGCGCCCTGCGCGCCCTTGGGGGCGTTGGCGACGATCGCGCTCGTGGCTGCCTGCTGCATCTTCGGGTCGAGCGTGGTCCAGACCTCGATCGGCTCGTTGGTGTCGGGAAGCAGCATGTCGAGCTGGGGCAGCGCCCAGTCGGTGAAGTAGCGGACCGCGTTCTGGCCCTTTTCCCGCACGACCTTGACGTCGGCTATGTCGGCCTGGTCGGCCTCGCTCTGGCTGATGGCGCCGTTCTTGACCATCAGGCCCAGTACCACTTCGCCGCGATCCTTCGCCGCTTCGACGTCGGCCGTGGGCGAATAGTTGGAGGGCGCCTTCACGAGCCCGGCGATGATCGCCGCCTCGGCGGTCGAAAGCTCGGTGCCGGGGTGGCCGAAGAACTTGCGGCTCGCCGCGTCGATGCCGTAGGCGCCGCCGCCGAAATATACCTTGTTGAGGTAGAGTTCGAGGATCTGGTCCTTGGTGAACTTGCGTTCCAGCGCCAGCGCCAGCACCGCCTCGCGCGCCTTGCGCGTGAAGGAGCGGCTGTTGTTCAGGAACACGTTGCGCGCCAGCTGCTGGGTGATCGTGGACGTCGCCTTGGCGCGCCCGCCCGTCGTGGTCGAGACGTAGACCGCACGCAGCAGGCCCAGCGCGTCGACGCCGATGTGCTCGCGGAAGCGGCGGTCCTCCACCGAGACCATCGCGCCCTTCATCACTTCGGGAATCTGGTCGTAGCTCAACCACTTGCCATAGCTCGGCCCGAGCGAGACGAGTTCGGTGCCGTCCCGCGCGCGCACGACGATCATCTGGCCGTTCTGGCTGCTCTTGAGCGAATTGTATTCCGGCAGCTCGCTCATCGTGAAGATGACGGCGGTGCCGAGGAACAGGACGCCGAGCACCGTCAGCGCGGCACTCCAGATCACCACGCCGCGAACGATTCGGCGCCAGAGAGGTTTTTTCTTTGCAGGAGAGGAAGGCCCGCTGGTCGAGCGGCGCCGGCCGGAATCATTGGCCATTTTCTAGGTACAAATCCCTTAAGCGGGCGACATGGCCCGAGCGGTTCCTACACTCTGGACGCGGCTATTGTAACCCGGCGTTAACAGGGAAACGACGGCGACCGGACCCTGTAACTCTTACAGTCCACCGAACAGAGCCAACATCCGTTGCCAGGCCTTGTCCGCGGCGTCCGGATCCCACGCGGGAGAATCGGGCACGCACCAGCCATGATCGGCGGGGTAGACTTCCACTTCGGCCGCGCGCCCCGCAGCGGCGGCGGCGGCCTTGAGGTCGGTCTTCTGGGTGGGCTGCCTGGCATCGTCGTTGCGGGCGATCGCGAAGAGATAAGAGGCCCGGGTGGCGGCGAGAAGGCGGTGTGGGCTGTCCGGCTTGTCGGTGACCAGCCCGGCACCGTGGAACGACGCCGCCGCGCGCACGCGGCTCGGCATGGCCGCCGCCGTACGCACGGTGAAGGGCCCTCCCATGCAATAGCCGTTGGAGCCGATTCCCCGCTTGCGGTCGACCGCCTTCTCGCCATCCAGGAACGCGACATAGGCCCGCGCATCGCGGGTGATCGCCTCGGGCGTCAGCGCGGCGCGGAGCGGTTCGACCTTGGCCTGGCCTTCGGGCGTGCGGAAACCGGCGAAGCTTTCGAAGACCGGCGCCGGTTGCCCGCGATAGTAGGGGTTCACGACAAGCACCGCATAACCCTCCGCGGCGAGGGTGCGGGCCATGATCTTCTTGGCTTCGCGCAGGCCGGCGATGTCGGGCCAGAAGATGACGCCGGGGTGGCTGCCCTTGGCCGGATGCACGAAGAAGGCATCGGCCACGCCGTCCGCCGTGGTGATCGAGACCATCCGCTCCCGCACCGAATTGGCGGGATGCGTCTTCATGATGCTGGTGCAACCCGCCAGCGCCGCGCTTGCGCCGATCGCCGTGAAGGCGCGCCGGTCGAGCCCGCTCGAAAGGGAGGCGCGGCGCGCGAGATGGGCTTCTTCGGCCTCGGCAGTGAAATCGTCGCACATGAGAGGCGATCCGGTGTTGTTTTCGGGACGAAAATCAGGCTAGCCGCGAGTTCGTCGCAAGGCGAGTCCCACGTTTCACCGAAGGAACCGCAGCATAGCGATGCACGACCCGCTCGAAATGGCATGCTGGCAGCGCATGGACGCAAGACTGACCACATCGGGCAAGCTCGTCGCCGGGGATCCCGGGTGTCTCGCTGCGATCGGCGTGCGCCGGGTCATCAACCTGGCGCTCGCCAGCCATCCGGAAGCCCTTCCGAACGAACTTGGGGAGTTGGCGCGGGAAGGCATCGATTACGTTCATATTCCGGTGCCATTCGATGCGCCGGACGAAGCTCACTACACCGCGTTCGCACGCGCCATGGCGGAAGTCGAAGGCCAGGCGGTGCACGTCCACTGCATTCTGAACTGGCGCGTTTCCGCCTTCCTCTATCGATGGAACCGCTCGCGCGGGATGCCAGAGGCAGAGGCCCGCGCGCTGATGCGCCGTCACTGGGAGCCGGAAACCAGCGACAATCCCGACGCGGGCGCCTGGGCCCGCTTCATCGCCGGTTGAGTGCCTTCAGAGCGCGCCGCCGAAGTTCAGTTCGAGATTGACCGCGTTCGGATCGACCAGGAATATCTGGGCAAGACCCAGCGCCGGATGTTCGCTGACCCGATGCGATAGCCCCAATGCCTCGATTTTGGCGCGGGTTTCCGGATAGCCGGTGCAGCGCAGCGCGAAGTGATGGAGGGCATTGGTCGGCTGTCCCGGATGGTAGGCGTCGTAGCGGTCTCCCGCCGTGGTCCGGTCCACGAGATGGATGATCGCGTCGCCCGCCGCGTCGCGCATCCAGTATCCGGCAATACCCTTGGCGATCGTCGGATTTTCGCTGCGCGTAAGGCCTAGCACCTGCTCATAGAACGAGGCCGTCGCTTCGAGGTCGTCGGTGAGGATATTGACGTGATCGACGCCATTCACGGGCATGGTCGCTCTCCCTTTTATTGAAAATGCGACGCTGGCGGATCTTAGTCAAATCCTCAGCTGCGGAAAACCACCGTGCGCGAACCGTTCAACAGCACGCGGTCTTCGAGGTGCAGGCGCACGGCTTCGGCCAGGACGCGGCGCTCGATGTCGCGGCCCTTGCGCACCATGTCCTCCGGCGTGTCGGCATGGGTCACCGCCTCGACGTCCTGATGGATGATCGGGCCTTCGTCGAGGTCTGCCGTCACGTAGTGCGCGGTCGCGCCGATCATCTTCACGCCGCGCGCATGGGCCTGGTGGTAAGGCTTGGCGCCCTTGAAGCCCGGCAGGAACGAGTGATGGATGTTGATGCAGCGGCCCGAGAGGAAGGCCGCCATCTCGTCCGAAAGGATCTGCATGTAGCGCGCCAGCACCACCAGCTCCGCGCGCGTCTCTTCCACCAGAGCACGGATCTGCGCTTCCTGCTGCGCCTTGGTGTCCCTGGTGATCGGCAGGTGATGGAACGGGAAGTCCCCGATCATCAGCGAATTGATCGCCTCGCGCGGGTGGTTGGAGACGATGCCGACGACTTCCATCGGCATTTCCCCGATGCGCTGGCGATAGAGCAGGTCGGCCAGGCAATGGTCGAACTTGCTGACCAGCAGCAGCACGCGACGCGGCCGGTCGCGCCGGGTCATCGACCAGGCCATGCCATATTCGTGGGCGATCGCCCCGAAGCCCTCGCTGAACGCCTCGCGGTCTGCCGAGCCCGGATCGAAGGCCACCCGCATGAAGAACTTGTCTTCCTCAAGGTCGTTGAACTGCTGCGCCTCGATGATATTGCCGCCCGCCTGCGCGAGATAGCCGGTGACGCGGGCGACGATGCCCGGACGGTCGGCGCAGGACAATGCGAGGATCAGCGGTTCGGCCATCGATCGGTCTTTCAGGCGGAGCGGTTGGAAAGCGCGGCTTCGGATTCGGCCATGAGCGCGGCGATGATCTCGCTCACCGGCTCTTCCTTGCTGACCATGCCGACCGACTGGCCCGCCATGATCGAGCCGTTCTCGACATCGCCCTCGATCACCGCGCGGCGCAGGGCACCGGCCCAGAAGTGCTCGATCTTGAGCTGGGCCTCGCCCATGTCGACCTCACCGGCGTCCAGCAGGCGCGCCACTTCGATCTGCTTGGCGGTGAATTCCTCGGTGCCCTTGTTCTTGAGCGCGCGCACCGGAATCACCGGCAAGCGCGGATCGACCTGCACCGAAGTGACCGCGTCGCGGGCATTGGCGCGGAAGAAGGCCTTCTTGAAGTCCGGGTGGGCGATCGATTCGGTGGCGCAGGCGAAGCGCGTGCCGAGCTGGACGCCCGAAGCGCCCATTTCGAGGTAGCCGGCCATGGCCTCGCCCCGGCCGATGCCGCCCGCCACGAAGACGAGATGATCGGCCGCCAGCGCGGGCAGGATTTCCTGCGCCAGGACCGAAGTGGAGACCGGGCCGATGTGGCCTCCCGCTTCCATGCCCTCGATCACCAGGGCGTCCGCACCCGAGCGCAGCAGCTTCTTGCCCAGCGCCAGCGTCGGCGCGAAGCAGATGACCTTGGCGCCTGCTTCCTTGATCGCCTCGACACTGCCCTTGGGCGGAATGCCGCCGGCCAGCACGACATGGCCGACCTTGTGCCGAGCGCAGACCGCGATCAGGTCGAACAGCTGCGGGTGCATGGTGATGAGGTTCACGCCGAAGGGCTTGTCCGTCATCGCGCGGGTGGCTTCGATCTCCTTGTCGAGCAGCTCGGGGTTCATCGCGCCGCAGGCGATCACGCCGAAGCCGCCGGCATTGCTGATCGCCGAGACGAGGTTACGCTCCGACACCCAGGACATGGCGCCGCACAGGATCGCATATTCGGTACCGAGGAACTCGCGTCCGCGCGTCATCAGTGCGGAAGTCTTAGAGGTGGCCATCGATGCTCCCATAGCCGGCAATTCTAGAAACGAGCGTGCGCCATAGATGCGCACAGCCCCGCGCACAAGCGCTGGCGCCAAGGGGGCTTTCGCTTGCCCCGGAGCGATGGCAGACCGTCGGCACCGAGCGACGGCACCGAGCGATGATAGCCGTTGCAGCGATGAAGGGCGGGACGATGGACGCAAGACAGACTTACGCCGCCAGGCTGACGAGTGCCGACGAGGCCGTCCTTGCCATCGCCAGCGACAGCGACCTGGCCATGGGGATGGCCGTGGCCGAGCCGCCCGCGATCCTGGCCGCGCTTGCCCGGCGCGCGGAAGCGGGAACGCTGCGCGACGTGCGGGTCTGGTATCTCCTGTCCCAGACTCACGCGGGATCGACCATCCTGCGCCGCGACCTGCTCGGAGCGATCCGACCACGCTGCCTGTTCATGAGCGGCGTGGAGCGCGCCCTGATCAAGGCCGACCCCACCGCCGAAGCCCTGATCGATTTCGTGCCCTGCGCCTTCAGCGGCTCGCCCCGGCTGCTGCGCGACGAGATCGCGCTCGATGCCTGCGTGCTGACAGTCTCGCCGATGGACGAGGACGGCTACTTCAGCTTCGGTGTCGCCAACGACTATACTTCAGTGGCCGCGCACTGCGCGAAGACGGTGATCGTCGAAGTGAACCCGGCCATGCCGCGCGTCGCCTGCTCCACGCCTCTGCACGTCTCGCAGGTCACGGCCATCGTCGAGAACCACGTCCCCCTGCTCAGCTTCGGAGAAGGCCCCGCCTCGCCCGAGGACGAGGCAATCGCCGCGCAAATCGCGGACATGGTCGACGACGGCGCCTGCCTGCAAATGGGCATCGGCAACCTGCCCGCCGCCGTCTGCCGCCGCATCGGCAACCGCCGTGACCTCGGCATCCATACCGAGCTGCTCACCCCGGCCATGGCGGGGCTGGTCCACTCGGGCGCCGTCACCAACCGGCGCAAGACCACGCATCCAGGCCGCAGCGTCTATTCCTTCGCCATGGGGGACGAGCCCTTCTACCGCTGGATGGACGGCAACCCGCAAGTCTATTCGCTGCCCGTCGATGTCGTGAACAATGCCGCCGAAATCGCCCGCAACGACCGCGTCGTCTCGGTCAATGCGACAATCCAGGTCGATCTCCAGGGTGCCTGCAATTCGGAGTTCATGGGCGGAATGCAGCACTCGGCGGCGGGCGGCCAGCTCGATTTCGTGCGCGGCGCCTATGGTTCGAAGGACGGCGTCTCGGTGATCGCCTGCCGCTCGACCGCGAGAGGCGGCACCGTAAGCCGCATCGTCCCCAGGCTCGACGGTCCGGTTACGACCCCGCGCAACGACGTCCACTGGATCGTCACCGAGCACGGCGCCGCCGACTTGCGCGGCAAGAGCTTGCGCGAGCGCGCCGAACTGCTGATCGGCCTGGCCGATCCCAGGTTCCGCGACGCACTGGCGCGCGCTCTAGAAACGAAAAAAGGCGGCGCTTAGCGCGCCGCCTTTTCCTGATTCGCGCTAAGTCGCGTTATTACGCAGCAGCGTCGAGCCCGTAGGCCGTGTGCAGCACGCGCACTGCCAGTTCGGTCTCGTCGGTGTCGATCAGGACCGAAACCTTGATCTCGCTGGTCGAGATGGCGATGATGTTGATGCCGCGATCGGCCAGCGTCTTGAACATGGTGGAGGCGACACCAGCGTGGCTGCGCATGCCGACGCCGACGACGCTGACCTTGGCCACGTTACTGTCGGCGATCATGCGGTAGTAGCCGATCGCTTCCTTGCGTTCTTCCAGCAGCGCCTGCGCGCGGACGAGGTCGGCCTGCGGCACCGTGAAGGTGACGTCGGTCTCGCCTTTGTCCTTGGCAACGTTCTGGATGATCATGTCGACGTTGATGTTCTGTTCGGCAAGCGGCGCGAAGATCGCGGCCACGGCGCCAGGACGGTCGGGCACGCGGGTCATCGTGACCTTGGCTTCGTTCTTGTCGGCGGCGATGCCGGTGATCAGCTGGCGTTCCATATCGCTTCCTTCGAGTTCTTCGTCGCTGACGATCATCGTTCCGGGGAGGGTGTCTGCGGCCGGGGCATTCTCGTCGATGAACGAGGAGAGCACCTGCACGCGCACGTTCTCCTTCATCGCCAGCGAGACCGAGCGGGTCTGCAGCACCTTCGATCCGACCGAGGCCAGTTCGAGCATTTCTTCATAGGTCACCAGCGGCAGCTTGCGCGCCTTGGCAACGATGCGCGGGTCGGTGGTGTAGACGCCGTCGACATCGGTGTAGATGTCGCAGCGGTCGGCCTTGACCGCAGCCGCCACGGCCACCGCCGAAGTGTCCGAACCGCCACGGCCCAGCGTGGTGATGCGGTTGTCGGGCGAAACGCCCTGGAAACCGGGGATCACCGCGATTTCACCGGCGGCCATCGAAGCCAGCAGAGCTTCCGAATCGAAGTCCTCGATACGGGCCTTGGCATGGGCGTCGTCGGTCTTGATCGGCAGCTGCCAACCCAGCCACGAACGCGCCTTGCAGCCCATCGCCTGAAGCGTGAGCGCCAGAAGGCCGGACGTTACCTGCTCGCCCGAGGCGACGACCACGTCATATTCCGCCGGATCGTAGAGGGCATTGGCTTCGCGGCAGAAGTTCACGAGGCGGTCGGTCTCGCCGGCCATGGCCGAAACGACGACGGCGACTTCGTGGCCCGCTTCCTGCTGGCGTTTGACAATGCCCGCCACGCGCCGGATTCGCTCGGTCCCGGCCATGGAAGTGCCGCCGAATTTCATCACGATACGTGCCAAGGTGCCACTGCTCCCCGTCGGTTGTTGCGCAAAGAAGAGATGCGCGTGTGGATAAGAGTCGGGCGCGCTGTTAGGGGGGAGTGATGGACAATGCAACTGCTTCGAACACGCCTTCTCGCGCAACAATCGATCCGAAAGAGGCTGCTCACTTCGGTGCACTGGCGGCGGAATGGTGGGATCCCAAGGGTTCCTCGGCCATGCTGCACAAGCTGAACCCGGTCCGCCTGGGCTTCATCCGCGCCGAGATCGACCGGCACTTCTCCACGGACTCGCGCATGCTGCGCCCCCTTTCGGGCAAGCGCGCGCTCGATGCCGGCTGCGGCGCGGGTCTGCTCTGCGAACCCCTTGCCCGCCTCGGCGCCAGCGTGACCGGCGTGGACGCGGCGGCGGAAAACATCGCGGCGGCTTCCGCCCATGCCGAAGCGATGGGCCTTGCCATCGACTACCGCCACGGCGAACTGGGCGCACTGGGGCTCTCCGGCTACGACCTGGTCTGCTCGCTGGAAGTGATCGAGCACGTCACCGACAAGGCGCTGTTCATCGGCCAGCTTGCCGATGCGCTCGCGGACGACGGGCTGATGTTCCTCTCCTGCCCCAACCGTACCCCGGCATCGCGCCTGCTGCTGGTGGAGGCCGCCGAACGCCTCGGCAAAGTCCCGCGCGGCACGCATGATTGGAACGCCTTCGCCACGCCCGACGAACTGCGCGACCTTGCGGATGGCGCCGGGCTGGTGCTGGGCGAACCGAAGGGTATCGCATGGTCGCCCACGGCTGGCCTGCACCTGTCGGAGGATCTCTCGCTGAACTTCATCGCTACCGCGCGTAAGAAGTAGGAGGGAACGCAGGGGTCAACACCCCTGCACCCCGCTACTGTCGAGGTCATGCCCTGCACTAGCCGCCCCGCGCCCATGGCGGCGTCGGGAGACATATTGGCTGCGCCGCAAGGGGCGCAAAACTTTAAGCCGCGCGCAAGATCGACATTCCGAGGGTCTGGGGGATCATCCCCCAGGACTTCCTCTTAAATCCCGAATAACCCCCCGAACCTGCTCTTCCCGCTCCTCCCAGGAACCGCCGATCCGCGAAAACGGCACGCCCGCCCGCACCAGCATCTCCTCGGCCAGAGCGGCAAAGCGCGCGCGCCTGTCGTCCGTACCGAAGAACCGCGTCCCATCGTCCCGCCACGGAACGTCTGGCGCGAACAGCAGGTAGTGGTCGGCCTTGGGGTAGCTCAGCAGAACCTCCGGCGCTTCGCCGAAGAGCATCAGCGCCCAGGCGGCGGTCATGAGCTGGTCGGTATCGAACAGGAGAACGGGCGGGCGCGCCGCCATAGCCTTGCGGTTCTCCTCGGCCTGCCCCTCTGCAATGGCGAGCAGGTCCGCCATCGCCAGGTCGGTGCCGTGTTCCTCGCAGTAGGTCCGGCCGAATTCCGGCACCCAGGGGTAGCCCAGCCGCCCCGCGAGTACCGACTTGCCGGTGCTTTCCGCTCCGTGGAGGCAGACCGTGATCACGCCTCTTGCGCCTTTTCCGCCGCGATCCATTCACGCAGGCCCAGCACCGACATGACCAGCAGCACCAGATAGAGCGCGGCGGTCGGCCAGAGTTCCTTGTAGAGATAGACCCCGATCGAGGCGAGGTCGATCGCGATCCACAGCACCCAGTTCTCGATACGGCGGAAGCCCAGCAGGATCTGCGCGGCGATGCTGGCGCCCGCTATGGCGGAATCCGCATAGGGCAGCGAGGCGTCGGTGAACCGGTGCATGACCCAGCCCAGATTGAGCGCCAGCGCCGCCGTGCCGGTCAGCCAGAGCAGCCGCGCAAAGTGGCCCAGCCGCCGCACCGGCACCCGGCTTTCGCCGCCACCCGCGCGCACCCACAGCGCCCAGCCCCAGATCTGCGCGGCGAAGAAGAACACCTGCAGCCCCGCCTCGCCATAGAGCTTCGCTTCCCGGAACACGACGAAGTAGAGCGCGACCATGGCCATGCCGAACGGAAAGTTCCACACGCTGCGCCGCACCAGCAGCGCGATATTGGCAAGGCCCAGGCCTGCCGCCACCCATTCGACCGTGTTCATGAAACCCCGATCAGCCGAGCGTCGCTTCCCATTCCGGCTCCTTGAAGCCCACCAGCAGCCCACCCGGATGTTCGACGACCGGGCGCTTTATGCAGCTGGGGTTGGCGGTCATGATCGCAACCGCCTTGGCGGCATCGATATCGGCCTTGTCCGCGTCCGGCAGCTTCTTGAACGTCGTCCCGGCGCGGTTGAGCACTTTTTCCCAGCCCGCGTCGGCCACCCACTTCTCCAGCCGGGCGGCATCGGCGCCTTCCTTCTTGTAGTCATGGAACGTGTAGTCGGTGCCGCGCGCCTCCAGCCACTTGCGGGCCTTCTTGACGGTGTCGCAGTTGGGGATGCCGTAGAATTCAAGGCTCACGATTCGGTTTCCCTCTCGAAATGACGCACACGCGGTTCGTTGCAGGCGAAGGCGGTGTAGCTCTGATAGTAGTGCTCGCGCCCCTTGGCCTGCACTTCGGCATGGGCGGCGACGCGGCGCCATGCAAGGGCGGCGGCTTCGTCCTGCCATTCCGACAGCGCGATCACTTCGCCGTCCTCGCTGGTGTAGCTCTTGAAGGAGAGGAAGCCAGGCTGCGCGCGGGCGAGCGCATCCATGGCCTCGGCATCGGCGGAATAGGCTGCCGCATCGATGTCGGCGCGCTTGCGATTGCGGAAGACGACCAGGAACATGGCCGCGCTCATGGGCCTTCACAGAGCGTTCCGCAAGCATCTGGCTCGCACCCCATGCTGGACAATCCGAAGATTGCGCGCCAAGGCGCGGAGCATGAGCGTGAACACTTTCGGCCGTCTTCTGCGATTCACCACTTGGGGCGAGAGCCACGGGCCGGCCATCGGCGCCGTCGTCGACGGGTGCCCGCCGGGCCTCCCCATCGACGAGAGCGTGATCCAGCCCTTCCTCGACGCGCGCCGCCCTGGCCAGTCGAAGTTCACCACGCAGCGGCAGGAGCCGGATCAGGTCCGCATCCTCTCCGGCGTGTTCGAAGGCAAAACGACCGGCACGCCGATCAGCCTGATGATCGAGAACGTAGACCAGCGCTCGAAGGACTATTCGGACGTAGCCAAGGCCTATCGCCCCGGCCATGCCGACTATGCCTATGACGCCAAGTACGGCTTCCGCGACTATCGCGGCGGCGGCCGCAGCTCGGCCCGCGAAACCGCGAGCCGCGTGGCGGCGGGCGGCGTGGCGCGGCTGGTGATCCCGGAAGTGACGATCCTCGCCTATGTCTCGGAGATCGGCGGCGATGCCATCGACAGGGCGAATTTCGATTCGGCCGAGATCGGCAACAACCCGTTCTTCTGCCCCGATGCCGAAGCGGCGAAGCGCTGGGAAAAGATCGTCGACGATGCGCGTCTGGCCGGTTCCTCGGTCGGCGCGGTGGTCGAATGCGTGGTGACGGGCGTTCCGGTAGGCTGGGGCGCGCCGCTCTACGGCAAGCTCGACGCCGATCTGGCCGCCGCGATGATGGGCATAAATGCCGTGAAGGGCGTGGAGATCGGCGACGGTTTCGCTGCCGCACGCCTCACCGGCGAACAGAACGCCGACCCGATGCATCCGGGTACGAATGGCCCTGAATTCAGTGCCAACCATGCGGGCGGCATTGCCGGCGGCATATCGACCGGCCAGCCGGTGGTGGTGCGCGTGGCTTTCAAGCCGACCAGCTCGATCCTGACCCCGCAGCCGACCATCAACCGTGAAGGCGAGGCGACCGAACTGTTCACCAAGGGCCGCCACGACCCCTGCGTCGGCATTCGCGGCGTTCCGGTGGTAGAGGCGATGATGGCGCTGGTCCTGGCCGACCACAAGCTGCTCCATCGCGGCCAGTGCGGCTGACCTGAACCAACGGCGCCGCTTCAGATCAATCCAGCGGACTGCGCACTTTCGCCGGATTGCCGACCACTGTGGCGCCTTCCGGCACATCGCGCGTGACGACGCTGCCTGCGCCGATCACTGCATGGTCGCCCACGGTCACGCCGGGCAGGATGATCGCGCCGCCACCGATCCAGACATTGCGACCGATCCGGATCGGACGCCCCCACTCGCGCCCGGTCGTGCGCTCCGCGGGATCGCGTGGATGGTCGGCCGTGAGGATCTGGACGCCCGGCCCGATCTGGGTGCCATCACCGATGCTCACTTCCACCACGTCCAGCACCACGCAGTTGAAGTTCAGGAACACGCCGCTGCCAAGGCTGATGTTGAAGCCGTAGTCGCAGTGGAACGGCGGCCGGATCACGCAATTCGCGCCGACCGCGCCGAACCGCTCGCGCAGCAGGGCCTCGCGCTCGGCGGCAGCTATCGGACCGATATGGTTGAAGCGGTGCATCCACTCCGCCGCTGCCAACTGGTTGGCCTGAATCTCGGGATCGCTGGCGTGGTAGGGCTCTCCAGCGAGCATCTTCTGCTTTTCGGAACGCTCCATGGGAATGCTACCTCCGCTTCCTGAGGACGACGTAGATGGCGCCCTGGCCGCCGTGCCGGCGGTGCGCGCCGCGAATGGCGACGATGTCGTGGGCGTGATCGCTGGCCGCCAGCCAGTCGGTGATCTTGGCGCGAATCGCCCCGCGCGCGGAGCCACGGTCCATGGCATCGACGGGCCGGGGCTTGCCCGTCACGATCAGCACCACGCGCGCGCCCATGGCCTTGGCCTGGGTAAGCCCGTGCATCAGTCGCACATAGGCCTGGTCGAGGTTCGATCCGTGCAGGTCGAGGCTGAAATCCGGGATCAGCGTGCCCTTCGAGATGCGCTTTTCCCAGGAACCGTCGAGATGGAGCGGCGCATCGACTTTCGGCTTGGCCGGCGCCACCGGCTTGGGCGGAAGCGGCGGCGGCACCCGGCCTTTCACCTTCTTGGGCGGCGGCGCGGGCGGAAAAACCACGGTCTTCGGCGGTGTCGGCACGGTTGCGGCAGGCGCCGCAGCGGGTCGGCGCTTTTCGAGCGGCGTCACCGTCCGGGCGACTAGCGCCCAGACTTCCGCTTCTTCCGCCGTCAATCGCCGTCCCGACCTTCGCATGATCGTTCTATCGCACGCCGAGGCGCGCAAGCGTACCCTTGGGTACCAGAATCAGCGCCTCGCCCCGGCCGCTCATCCCGCCGGCGGTCAGCCGCGCCTGCTCGCCCGAGCCCCAGAAGGTGTCGAAGCGATTCGCGCCCTTGATGGCGCCGCCGGTATCCTGCGCGATCCAGAGCCCGGTCGCCTCGCGCCGGTCGAGGCGCAGCCAGACCGGCGCGCCCAGCGGCACGAAGCGGGGATCCGCCGCCACCGAGGCATGGCCCCGCACCGGCACGTTCAGCGCACCGAGCGGACCATCGCCCTTGAGTTCCTTGAAGAACACCCAAGACTTGTTCTCGCGCATAAGTGCGGCGCCGTCCCGGGGGTTGTCGTGGATGTAGCGGATGATCCCCTGCATCGACCCGGAATACTGTCCCGGCCCCGAGCCCACCAGGCCGCGATCGCGCATGACGCCGCCGATGCCGGTATAGGGCAGGCCGTTCTGTCCGGCGTAACCGATGCGCATCACGCTGCCGTCCGGCGCGCGCAGGCGGCCCGAACCCTGGACCTGGAGGAAGAAGAACTCCACCGGATCGGCCACCCAGGCGATTTCCAGTCCCTTGCCGGAAAGCGCCCCCTGCTCGATCGCGGCGCGGTCGTGATAGGGCACGAAGTCGCCCCCGACATCGTAGCGACCAAGCGGCATGCGTCCGCTCGACGTCGGCGTGGCGTCACCGGGCCGGGCGCGCACGAGGTCGCCGGGCATGGAATAGACGGGCACCGTATAGCCCGGAACCGGCAGGCGCGAACCGGCGATTTCGGGTTCGTAATAGCCGGTTGCGAAGCCCTTGCCGTCACCGATGCGGGCGGTTTCGAAATAAGTGGCGAAAAATTGCGCGGCGGGCTTGCCGCTCCAGGCTGCTGCGGCGGCGCAGGCCTGCCGCCAATCGGCCGCGCGCGTAAGTCCGCTGGCATCCGTGCGCACGGTGACGCGCGGGCAGCTTTCGCGGAAAGAGGCGAGCGCCGCGACGGCGTCGCTGGAGCCGAGCGGAAGGGAAGACACGGCTGGCCCCGCCTTCACGCCCGCCGCTACGGCACTGACCGGCTGCGGCTGCGCAGGCCCGGCAGGCACCGGTGGCCGGGGCTTCTGCACGGGCGGCCGGGCCGGCGGCCGCGAAGGCCCTTTGGGGCCGGGGACCACTTGCACGCAGGCCGCCAGCAGGGCCGGCAGGACAAAGGCAGACAATCGGCGCAACGGAAAACGCGACTCCCGGCGTCGCGACACATTCCATCCCCGCAAGATCGATCTCCGAAAGCCTGATAACAACGCTGATAACAACAGGGCCGGACCTTTCGGCCCAGCCTGTTTACCCTGGAGGGTCTGCCAACTCTTGTGGGATACTCGGCGTGAAATCAACCGAGTTGGGCGATCAACCCGCGTCGGTTTCGTCGAGCAGCCAGTCGGGACCGGACGAATTGAGTTGCCGGCTGAAAGTCCAGACGTCCACCGCCTCGATCGCATCGTCGAGCGATCCGGCGATCACATGGCCTTCGGCATCCCGCGTCACGGCCGCAATGTCCGACCGGAAGCGCAGGGTGATGCGAGCATAACCGCTTTCCACGCCGGCAGAGACGATCGCCACGTCCTCTACGCGGATAAGGCGGTTGTCCATGGTCTCGCCCGCCGCTGCACGTGCGTCGATCGCGGCCGCGAAGCTTTCATAGACATCGCCGTCGCAAAGCGAGCGAAGCTCTGCCTTGTCGCCCTTCCAGAACGATTCCAGAATCAGGCGATAGGCACTGCGCGCGCCTTCGAGGAAGGCATAGGCATCGAAGCGACGGTCCACGCCGGAGATTTCGGCAAGGCCTCGCTCGACCGAAGGCGGGGCAAGCGGCATTTCGCGCGCTCGCTGCGGCTGACCAGCCCGGCCGCGCTCTTCCGCCTTGGCTTCCGGCTTGCCGTCGACCTTGGGGGCCGGAACGCGCGGCGCACCGGGCTGGCCCTGGCGGCCTTCGAAGCGCCCCTGGATCGGCTCTTCCTCATGCTCGGCACGACGGCCAAGTACCGAATAGAGCCGCAGGCCCAGGAAGGCTGCGATCATGGCCAGGATCACGATTTCCGGTGTCACGTTCCTTTGTCCATCCTTGTGTTGGACGCTTCAGGGGTACGGGTGGAGCGATTTCGCCATCCGCCCGAAGGCGCCATCATAGACCCAGATAGGTACGGTTTTCAAATGAACAACGCGTGAGCAACGGTATCTGGGGTTTTTCCGCCGTTACGCGAGCCCTATCGCGTCATTATAGCGTAACCAACGTCCGGGCCCGGCAACCGTTCCCTCGGGCGTTCCCCGACCCTTGCGCCGAATCGACCGCCCAGAACCGGCCGCCCAGAACTGACCGGGCAGAACCGCGCCGCACTTGGGCATAAAACGATTTCGCCCTTCTCGGGTGTTCCACCGGCCCGAAAAATGCTTTACGCGGCGCGCCAGACTTTAATCCGTGCGCTCTGTTGATGGGCCAAATTGACGGGAACGAACCAAATGGCCGACGAAGGCAACGTCATCTCCGATCTCAACCTCGAAAACGGCGAGGATTCCGCGCCGGCCGCCGGCATCATCTCGCAGTACGTGAAGGATCTCTCGGTAGAGAATCCGAACGCACCGCAGAGCTTCTCGTGGCAGGACCAGCCGCAGATCGAAGTGCAGTTCAACATCGGCGCGCGCCAGATCGACGGCGAAGTGCATGAAGTCGAACTGAAGATCACCTGCGCCTCGAAAGGCCCGCAGGGCACCGCCTTCGCGGTCGAACTGGCCTACGCCGCCCTCGTCGGCATGCGCAATCTCGACGAAGGCCAGGCCCATGCATTCCTCTATGCCGAAGCGCCGCGCATCCTGTTCCCCTTCGCCCGCCGCGTCGTCGCCGATGCCGTGCGCGATGCCGGCTTCGCGCCGCTGATGCTGGAGCCGATCGACTTCAACGGCCTCTACATCCAGCAGCTCCAGGCGCAGCAGCAGGCCGACGCCACCCAGGGCGAGCCGGTCGGCCACGCCTGAACGCCTGCCTGAACGGCGTATGACGCGCGTTCTTGCACTATCGGCCCGCGCCTCCAGACCGGAGACGTGGGCCGTTGGCTTATCCGGGCCTAACATTTTGGCGACCAGCGGGATTTTCCGGGCATGAACCTTGTAAAGGCGCTGGCCAGCGTCGGCGGCCTCACTCTCGCCAGCCGCGTGCTCGGCCTGGTCCGCGACAGCCTGTTCGCCCGCTTCGTGGGCGCGGGTTTCGCCTCGGACGCCTTCCTGATCGCGTTCCGACTGCCGAACATGTTCCGCGCCCTCTTCGCGGAAGGCGCCTTCGCCTCGGCCTTCATCCCCATGTTCAACCAGAAGGTAGCGGACAAGGACGGCCCCGGCCTGCCCGCCGGCATCACTTTCGCGGAGCAGGCGCTGGCCGTGCTCCTGCCGATCCTGATCGCCATGACGGTGGTGCTGGAAGTCTTCGCCTGGCCGGTGACTTTCCTGCTTTCCGGCAAGTTCAACGGCGTCAGCCACGAGCAGTTCGCCTATGCGGTGCAGCTCAGCCGGATCACCATTCCCTATCTCGCGCTCATCAGCCTCGTCTCGCTGCTGGGCGGGATTCTGAATTCGCTCAATAAGTTCTGGGTCAACGCCGCCGCGCCGATCCTGCTGAACCTGACGCTGATCGTCGCCCTGCTCGGCTTCCATTCGAACGATGCTCTGGTGACGGCACGCAACCAGGCAATCGCCGTTTCGATTTCTGGCGCGCTCCAGCTGCTCTGGCTGATGTGGGCCTGCCGTGCCAACGGCGTGTCGATGCGACTGCGCCGGCCGGTATGGAACGCCGACGTCAAGCGCCTGATGAAGCTGATCCTGCCCGCCGCCGCCGGAGCGGGGGCCGTACAGATCAATCTCGTGATCTCCACCGCACTCGCCGCCTCGCTGCTGGCGCATGGTTCGGTCACCTACATCTACATGGCCGACCGCCTGAACCAGCTTCCGCTCGGCCTGATCGGCATCGGCCTTGGCACCGTGCTGCTGCCGACGATCTCGCGCCAGCTCGGCGGGGGAGAGCACCAGGCGGCGATGGACACGCAGAATCGCGGCATGGAACTGGCCCTGCTGCTCACCCTGCCCGCCGCCGTGGCGCTGATCGTCTGCGGCCAGCCGATCGCCGCCGCCCTGTTCGGCTACGGCAAGTTCGACGCGAACGACGTGGCCCGCACCGCCGAGGCGCTGGCCGCCTTCTCGATCGGCCTCCCCAGCTACATCCTCGTGAAAGTGCTGACCCCCGGCTTCTACGCCCGCCAGGACACGAAGACGCCGGTCCGTTTCGCGATGATGTCGATGGTGGTCAACCTCGTCGGCAACCTCGTGCTGATCGTGCCGCTCCAGCACATGGGCCCGCCGCTGGCCACCGCCATCGCCTCTACCGCGAACGTCGCCATGCTCTATTGGGCTTTGGTGAAGCGCGGCCATTTCCAGGCCGACGCTCGCCTCAAGCGCCGTGCTCCGCGCCTTACCCTCGCCGCCGTGGCGATGGGCGCGGTGCTGTGGTTCGGCCAGGATCTGTTGACGCCCTACCTCCACGGCACCTGGCTGGTGCGCGGCCTTGCCCTGGCCGTGCTCGTTTCCGCCGGCGGCGTGGTCTATGCGATGGCAACGCTGGCAACCGGCGCCTTCACCCGCGCCGACCTCGCCCTGCTGCGCCGCCGCCGCACCGCGCCCTGAGGCTTCCATCCGTGCCCGATTGTGCTAAGAGCCCCGCCCATGCAGGATCTTTCGCTCTCGAAGTCTGCCTTCTCGCGCCGCTCATGGCGATGGCGGATCGTCGCGCGCGCGCCGCGCTGACCGCACCTGCATTCGCGCCGCTACCGGCGCCACCACGACATCCCTGACAACTCACAACTCGCGAAGGACGCATCCATGCGTATCGTCTCCGGCATCCAGCCTACCGGCAACCTGCATCTCGGCAACTATCTCGGTGCGATCCGCAATTGGGTAAAGATGCAGGACGACGTCGCCGCGCAGGGTGGTGACAGCCTCTACTTCCTGGCCGACCTCCACGCGATCTCGATGCCGCACGATCCGGCCACGCTCTCCGCCAACACCCGCGAGATGGTGGCGGCGCTGGTGGCCTGCGGGGTCGATCCCGACCGTTCGATCCTGTTCAACCAGACGCAGGTTCCCCAGCATGCCGAACTGCAATGGCTGCTCAACGGCACCGCGCGGATGGGCTGGCTGAACCGCATGACGCAGTGGAAGGACAAGGCCGGCAAGAACCGCGAAGGCGCGTCCGTCGCGCTATTCACCTACCCGGTGCTCCAGGCTGCCGACGTGCTGCTCTATCAGGCCACGCACGTTCCGGTGGGCGAGGACCAGAAGCAGCATCTCGAACTCGCCCGCGACATCGCGCAGAAGTTCAACAACGACTTCGGAACCGAGGAAGACCCGATCTTCACCCTGCCCAAGCCGATCATCCCGCCGGAAGCCGCCCGCATCATGAGCCTGCGCGACGGTGCGTCGAAGATGAGCAAGTCCGACCCCTCGGACATGGCCCGCATCAACCTCACCGACGATGCCGACACGATCATGCAGAAGGTCAAGAAGGCCAAGACCGATCCCGAGCCGCTGCCTTCGGAAAAGGAAGGCCTGGAAGGCCGAGCCGAGGCGCGCAACCTGGTGGGCATCTACGCGGTGATGGCCGGAACCACGATCGAGGCGGTGCTCGCGGACTTCGGCGGCGAGGGCTTCGGCAAGTTCAAGCCGGCACTGGGCGAGCTGCTGGTGGATAAGCTGGCGCCGATCAATGCGCGCTTCGTCGAACTGCGCGGCGATCGCGACTCGCTCGATGCGATCCTGCGCAAGGGCTCCGAAAAGGCGCGCGCGCTGGCCGTGCCGACGCTGGAGAAGGCCTACCAGGCGCTCGGCCTGGTTCGCTGACCGGGAAAAAGGACGTCGTCCCGGACTTGATCCGGGACCGCTGGCCTGGCCGCGCCCACCTCGCAGCCAGGCACGCGCTCAGCAAGAGTGGCCCGTCGCGGGCGAGCGCCTAAAGATTTGACCGCGGTCCCGGATCAGGTCCGGGATTACGGTCAGTCCAACCCCAGCAGCTTTGCGCGCCGCCTCATCCAGGTCGCCGCCAGCGAGGCGACCTCACCCAGCGCCTCCAGTCCTTCGCGGTCCTTCTTGTGCTCGCCCGCGATAAGCAGGCCAAAGACGCGCTTTACGCTCCAGTCCGGGTAGGGCCGTTCCACCAGTACCATCCGGTCCCCGGCGGCTACTTCGCCTTCCTCCAGCACCCGATAGTACCAGCCCGAGCGACGCGACTTCACCACCCGCGCGTTGACGATCGCGCCATCGAAGCGGTGATCAAGCTTCCAGCACGGCTGGCGCCCCTGGCTGACCTCCACCAGCGCGGTGCCAAGCCGCCAGCGATCGCCCACGCAGATCTGCTCCTCGGTCAGGCCCTCCGTAGCGATGTTCTCGCCGAATGCACCGAAGTCGGAGAGCAGGGGGTGATCCCCGAGCGATTCGCGCCAGAAGCCGTAGTGATCGTGGGGATAGTGGTGGATCGCCTTGTCTGGTCCGCCGTGGACGGCAAGATCGGCCTGCTCATCTCCGTCGAGGCCGAGGCGATGGACCGTCACCCGCCCCTCGATCGGCTTCTTGCCGATGGCACTAGGCTCGTCCTCACCCCGGAAAGGCCTGACCTTTCCGCACTGAATCGAAAGAATCGCAACCGAAAGCGTGTCTGGGGAACTGTTCAACATCCGGGTGACTTCCTACATGATAACCCTGATCTCAAGGCTTGATCGCGAAGGAATGGGATATCGGCTCCGGGAACGCTTCGCCGCCACCCTGCCTCCATTCAACCGCTATTCAGGGCCTTGATATTAAGGCAGAGTCGCAAAGAATCAGAGTCTTTGGAAGAATCACAGGCCGCGCTTGGGAAGGGCGTCTCGGTCCTGTCGGGTTCGTGGAGTGAAACCGATGACAGATAATCCCGGAACCCATCTCGGAAAGCTGCGGCTCGTTGCCGTGGGCGTCCTGCTGATGGCCCTCGCCGCCTGCGCCACGCCTTTCAAGGCCGACGTATCGCGGTTCCAGCAACTTCCGGCGCCTGCCGGCCAGACCATCGCCGTCGTGGCCGATGACCCCAAGCTTGCCGGTGGCCTCGAATTCGCCACTTACGCCCGCCTGGTCAGCGATCGCCTGCAGAAGGTCGGATATACCCCGGTGGACGATCCCGCGAAGGCCACCCTCATCGCCCGCTTCGATTACGGCGTGGACACCGGCCGCGAGCGCGTGCGCTCCACGCCCGGCATGGGCGGCGCCTGGGGCCCGTGGTACGGCGGCGGCTGGGGCGGCCGCGGCTTCTATGGT